>QQVI01000144.1 GCA_003388545.1 Actinomycetota bacterium | reverse complement strand
TTCATCCAAAGGTCGTTTCCTCAGGGGGATGACGGTCTCTTCGACGATGGGCCCCGGGGTGAAGGTCGACCTGAGCACAGTGGAGGCGATCGCCGCCAAGGCCTGACCGTCGACGCTGCACATGGTCACGCGTGGCGATACCCGATGCAGCCTCGACAGAGCGAAGTATGAGAAAGGCCCCGGAACTTCCGGGGCCTTTCTCTTTGCTCGCTCCTCCGAACGGTGAGGAGCCTCGGTTACGAGCCGGAGAGGAAGTCCCACGGCTGGCCGCCGTTGTACGGGATCGTGATCACGTTGCTCGCCGAGCCGTCTTCTGGGGAATACCACAGCAACTGGACCGAGGACCCGTCTTCGAAGTGGTCGGGGTCGAGGACGAATAGGTACTCGCCCCACTCCCCGGATCCCGAGGTTGCGGTGCCCAGCTCCTCATGAACGATGTTGCCCTCCGGGTCGAGAACCCGTGCATGCATGGTCGCCTCGTAGGTGTTTGAGTTCCCTTCGACAACGATGTTTCCATCGGCATTGGGCAGGATCGGCGAGGTCAAGTAGATGATGTTCAGCTCGTTCTGGAACGTCTCTCGATTGACCGATGCGGACAAGTCGAGGCCTTCGCTGCCGAACTGGGTCACTTGCTCGTTGTTCACGATGAACTGGACTTCCTCGATGTCCGGTAGCTGGGTTGCCGTGTAGATGAGTTGATTGAGCATCGTGAAGTCGGCGAGCAGGCCTCCGGCGCCATCCAGGAACGCCTCGTTCATTTCGATGATCAGAGCGTTGTCGGTTCCGTCGGCTCGACGGATGACGAGAGCCTCGACACCTTCCGGCACGGAGTTCGAAAACGCTTCGGGGACGACCAGATCAGGGTTCCCAAGCATGTTGATCGTGGCTCGCAACACATCGAGATCGTCTGCGCCGTCTTCGAGTGCGACAACGGTCTCGAGAGCGATGATCGCTGGATTGCCGAGGAAGCTGTTCTCCGGATCCTGGGTCAGATAGAGCACTGAGCCGTACGAGGTGGTTGGCGTCGTGGTCACGGTGGTGTCGGGCGTCTCCGACGTTGTGGTCGTCTCCGGCGCCGTGGTCGAAGTGCCCGCGATGGTGGTTGTGGTGGTATCGGTGCCTACCGGGGCCTCCCCGCTATTCATGATGATCAGCGGGATGCCCAGGCCCAGCAGCACGATGAGTGCAGCACCGGCGAACACGGTCAGAGGCCTGAGCGTGCTCGTCTGTTTGGACGGACTTGTCACGGTTGTCTCCTCCGGGAACGGGGGCGCATCGGGTGACATCGCTGCGAGGCGCTCGGCCAGTTCCCTCATCTTTCTTTCGTCATTGCTGCTCATGACAGCCACTCCTTAAGGCGTTTCCTGGCGCGGTCGAGGTGACGCTTGACGGTTCCCTCGGACACTCCCATCAGTCGCCCGACCTCGTCGGCCGGGAGGTCGGACCAGTAGGTGAGCATCACGGCAGCGCGTTGCTTGACAGACAGCCTCTCGACGACATCGAGAATCTCGTAGTCGATTTCGGGCTGATGCGCGACCGCTGGAACGGCCGCCCTCTGCTCTCTTGCTCGCCGGGCTCGTGAGCTCCGGTGATGGTCCATGGCCACGGTGAGCACGGTCCGGTACAGGTAGGCTCGATGATTGTCCACCTGGTCCCACCTGGACGACCCGGACGCTTTCAGGAAGGCGTCTGTCACCACGTCGGGGGCGTCGAAAGGGCCCACGAGTCCTGTCGCATACCGGGTCAATTCGCCGGCGCAGGACCTGTAGATCTCCTCGTCCCTGGTACTCATGACACTGAGCATGCCCCTATAACGGAGCCACGGCCGGTCTTGGGTGACACAAATTCGAGGAAACCGTCGAGGCTGCATGGAGTCTCTCCCAGCGCGACCGGCTGCAGCGTCGACGAGTAAGGGATATTGAGACTGGGGGTCCCCGGGGCCGGACTCCGTGGGCTAGAGGGCATCGGTTGCCAGGTCCACCGTCCGCACGAGGCCATTCTCTTTCGTCTTGGACCAGGGTAGGTATCTGGTCCACGGCTTCGTGGCCCTCATTCTGGGTCCCGGCGCTTCGCGAGCGGGGGCGGTCAGGAAACCCGCCCGGTTCTCACAGGGACCCCCGTGTTCTCAATGAATCAAGTGTCGCGCCGATCCAAGCGGCTGTCCAGGGAAAAACTGGAAATGACACGACGTATCAGGTCAAAGAGTCGAGAAATCCGACCAGGGCAGTGTTCAGTGCGTCGGGTCTTTCCAGACTGGGAAGGTGCGCGGTGCCCTCAATCACGGTGGGGGCACGCCTCGACAGTTTCGAGGCAAGGTCGTGGGCGTTCTCGTGCATCGAAGGCAGGTCGTATTCCCCGACCATCACCAGCGTCGGCGTGTCGACCTCGAGAATGCCAGTTGCGCGTTCGGGGCCGGGCTGCTCCAACTCCTCGCGACGCTCCTCGTTGCGCAAGGCGACCAGATCCATCTCTTTGAAGATCTCCTGAATCTCCGGGTCCACGTCACCGATGTCTCGTCCGTGTCCCGCCAGCCAAATCTCGGCCTCGAGATCCGCAACACGATCAAAGTCGCCGGCTTCGAACGCCCTGACCACATCGGGCCATTGGGGCGACTGGAACGGTTTGGCCTCGAACCCGGGTGAGTCCGCCCCTATCAGCACCAAGCCCTCGACGCGCTGCGGCTCCTCTATTGCCACATCCAAGGCCACCCCGCCTCCCATCGAGCACCCAACTAGCACGGCCGACTCGATCGCCAGGTAATCCATCACTGCGAGGGCATCTTCATAGGCCTTGAATTTGGTATTACCGACTGCGCTGTTTCCAAATCCGCGCTGGTCGTAGGCGACGTATCTGAATCCAGAGGGAGCTTTCTCCAGCTGTGGCAGCCACATCCGCGAGTCGGCTACGCCGGCATGGATGAAGATCACGGCCTGGCCAGATCCCCGGTCGCGATAGAAGACTCTGTCATCTCCGCTGGGGGCGTAGCCGTCTGGCATGGCGGCAGCCTAACTGGCGGGTCGAAACCGACCACCAGATTGGCGTTCTACCTGTCTACCGGTAACATTCGGCCTGCAACTCCAATACCTCGGCCCAAGACCGCCGGTACCTTTCGATGAGAGTCGAAGGGATTAAAGGGAAACCACCCGCCTGCGCAGGTCGCTCCTCGTGAGCCCCTTGGTCCGATGCCGAGGGGTTTTTCAATTACCTATTTCGGAGGAGCGAAATGCCAAGACCAGAAAAGGTCCAGGCTGTTGCCGACATCAAGGAGAGCCTCGAGAACGCCCGGGCGGTGTTCTTCACCGAGTACAGGGGCCTGACCGTCAAGGCGGTTCAGGAGCTCCGCAATGGCTTGCGTGAGAGTGGCGCAGACTACAAGGTCGTGAAAATGACCCTGGCCAAGCGCGCTGCCGAGGAAGCCGGCTTCGAAGGGCTCGACGAATACCTCGTCGGTCCCACCGCACTCGCCTTCGCCAACACCGACCCGGTGGCGACCGCCAAGGCGCTGAAGGACTTCGGGCAGGCGAACGAGGTGTTCGTGCTCAAGGCAGGCATGCTCGCTGGAGATCTTCTCCCACCGGAGGAAGTCTCGAAGCTGGCAGAGATAGAGCCTCGCGAGGTTCTTCTCGCGAAGATCGCAGGAGCCGCCAAAGCTCCTCTCTATGCCGCCGCAGGGATGTTCGCGTCTTTCAACCGCGATGCCGCGTCGTTGTTTGCACAGCTACTGGACAAAAAGGAGTCGGGTGAGTTCGTGGAAGGAGGCGCCGTCGAAGAGACGAGTCTCCCCGCGGAGGAGCCTGTGAAAGAAGAAGCGGCCGCCAAGGCCGAGGAGGAATGATCAATGGCCAAGATGACCACTGATGAGTTGATCAGCGTATTCGAGGAAATGACAGTCCTCGAGCTGAAGGACTTCCTCGACACGTTCGAGGAGAAGTTCGAAGTGACCGCCGCCGCCCCGATGGCAGTGGCGGCCGCCCCCGCCGCAGGCGGAGATGGCGCCGGTGCCGCAGCCGAGGCCGAGAAGGACGACTACGACGTCGTGCTCACCGAGGCAGGCGGCCAGAAGATCCAGGTGATCAAGGAAGTCCGCGGGCTCACCAGCCTCGGGCTCAAGGAGGCCAAGGATCTCGTGGATGGCGCTCCGGCGAACGTCCTCGAAGGCGTCGACAAGGAGACAGCCGACAAGGCAAAGGAAGCCCTCGAGGCCGCCGGCGCCACCGTCGAGCTCAAGTAGTAGACGTCATTCAACGAAAAGGCCCCCGGAGCGATCCGGGGGCCTTTTTTGATTCTCGGCCGAGACCTCAGCTGCCGAAGTACTCCTCGACCACCTTCGTCTCTCTCTCCCTGAGTTTGACGTTGGCCTCCAGATTCTCGAGCTTCTGGGTGAGGAACGCAGCCCCTTCGGGGAACGGGGTCTCGGCAAAGAAGGCCTTCACGTCGGCGGCGACCTCTGGCTTGGAGAGAGCGGGGAGCCCTTCTACGACCCGCCGCTTGGTCATGCCTGGCATCTTGTCGATCAATCCCGCCCAGTTCGATCGTGCGATCGACCACGCCTTCGGCCCGCCTTTCCCACCGAGAAGCCTCGCCAGCACCCAGAAGCCGTCTTGGGTTCGGATGTCTTCGTCGAGGATCTTCTGCATGGTCCGTTCGACCATTGCCTCTTCCGGGATGCCGGCGACCGCCCCTAGGTAGCGAACCTGATCGAGCGGCAAACCCGCCTCCTTGTATGCCTTCCACAGCTTGTCGTACTCTCCCTCTCCGCCATGGCGGGCGTAGACGCTCAGCGCCGCCGTGGCTACCTCGGGGTCGACGTGCTCGTCGGCGAGCAGTTCCTTGACGACCGATCGGGCCCGATCGATCACCGTCGCGTCTTCGGCGATGTTGCCCATCACCGCGATGAGGTCCCCTCGTAGGCGCCTGGTCAGGTCGGACTCGCCTTCGACAGGATCCCACCCCAGCCGGTCGTGAGCCGGGCCCACGAGTTTCGACACGAAGGCCTGAAACGCCGGACGCGTCTCGTCGGTGACCACATGGTGGTCCAGAGATGCCAGCCCCCCGTTGATGATCGACCAGATCTGCTGCTCGGTCTCTTGCCCGAAGTTGCCGACGAGATCGAGGAAGTTCGAGCTGGGGATCTGGCCTGACTTGACCAGGGCCCAGGTGTCGGCCACGAGCTGATAGCGCTCCAGGTCGTCGAGCGTGGTGAGATGGTTGAGAAGAGATGCGAAGAGGTCGTCGTCGTAACGGGTGCGGAAGAAGCCCGAGCCGGCGTTGCCGACGACAAAGTCGAGCTCGCCCTGGATGTCGACCTCGGTCTCGTCCCCGGTGAGCAGGATCTTCTCGCTGAAGGTAGACCCACCAGCCATCCCCCTGATCTGGATCGGCACCGACCACAAGGTTGCATCGCTCTCGTCCGGTATGGCCAGATAGCGTCGCTGGCTCAGCTTGACGCCGCGTTCGGTCTTCTCGACGTCGATCTGGGGAAATCCCCTCTGATAGACCCACGTGTCCATGATCTCGCCAATCGGCCACTCGGAGGCGCCATCAAGGCCTTCCCAGAGATCCGCTGTGACGGTGTTGCCGTAGGCGTGTTTGCGGAGGTAGTTGCCGACCCCGGTGCGGAACTCCTCCTCACCCATGAACTGCTCGATCATCCGCAGCACCGCCGATCCCTTCCCGTAAGTGATCGAGTCGAACATCGCGTCGACCTCGTGTGGCGAGTTGACCTCGAACTAGATCGGACGGGTCGACACCAGCTGGTCGGTGGCCATCGCCCAAGGGACCTCGGTGTTGGCGAAGGTCAGCCAGCGCTTCCACTCGGGCTTCTTGGCCGCGGTGGTCTTGATGTCCATGAAGCTGGCGAATGCCTCGTTGAGCCAGGCGCCTTCCCACCACTTCATCGTGACGAGGTCGCCGAACCACATGTGTGCCGTCTCGTGACCTATCACGTCGATCGAGCGCTGCAGCTCGCCCTGGCTCGCCTTGGCCGGGTCGATCACCAGGTATGAGTCGCGGTAGGTGATGAGCCCGAGGTTCTCCATCGCTCCGGCAGCGAAGTCGGGGATGCCGATGTGGTCGAGCTTGTCGGCCGGGTAGGGGATCCCGTAGTAGTCGGTCAGGTACTCGAACGCGAAGATCGCATTCTCCATGGCCACATCGGTCAGGTGCACGTTCCCTTTTGGCACGATGATCCGAATGGGTGTGCCCCGGACCTCAACGGGGTCGGTGGCCTCGAAGGCACCGACGACGAAGGCGAGGAGATAGGTAGACATCTTCATCGTCGTGTCGAAGCGAACCTCGACACGACCATCATCGAGGGTCTCCCGACCGAGCTCGGCCGTGTTGGTGAACACTTCGAGGTCGGCGGGGACAACCATCGTCGTCTGATAAGTCGCCTTCATGTCGGGCTCGTCCCAACACGGGAAAATGCGCCGTGCATCGGTGGCCTGACACTGCGAGGTGGCGATCACGTGCTCAACACCATCGGGATCGGTGAACTTCGAGCGATAAAGACCCCGGAGTTGATCGTTGATGATCCCGCTGTACTCGATCTCGAGTCGGTGCGCTCCGGGGCTCAGTGGCTCGGCGAGAGTGAATGTGGCGCGCTCGTATTCGTCGTCGAGCGAGATCTCTGCGACCGCAACTCCATCCACAGACGCGCCCGTGTACGAAATCTCAGCGCTGTTCAGGACGATCTCCGGCGTCTCTTGCTGGACTTCGAGATCGGCGCTTACGCGACCCTCGAACGTGAAGCTGTTCAGGTCGGGCTCGAGCCGGAGCTCGTAGTGAGTCGGCAGGACGTGGCGGGGGAGGCGGTACGGGTTCTCTGACACGGAGTGATCCTTCTGGCTTGTCTGCGGCCTCGATGGTACCGGCGCAGATGCCGATATTCATTGTCGATTGCAGGCAAATAGGCGATTCCCTATACCCTGCTTCGCTCATGACCGAAGCCTCCACCATCCTCGTCACTGTCAACGCGGACGACCGACCAGGCATCACCGCCGGGTTGATGGACGTGCTCGCCCGGACCGGTGCGGAAATCTACGACGTGGAGCAAATAGTGGTTCGCGGAAGGTTGACCTTGGCAATCCTCGTCGGCGTTGGCGAGAGCAGGTCGACGATCTCCGAGCTCCTCTTCTATGGCTGGGAGAATGAGCTGCGCATCGAATTCGACGCCATCGAGGCGAAGCCGGAGGAGGCGGTCCGCGCCTACGTTGTGACGGTCATCGGCGCACGCGTCACACCCCAGGACTTCGGAGCCGTGGCCGAGGCCATCGCTGGCGGAGGTGGCAACATCGACCGCATCTTCCGGCTTTCTCGCTATCCCGTGATCAGCTACGAGCTGGCGGTGTCCGGGGGCGATCCCGATGTCATCAGGAGAGGTCTTCTCGAAGCAGCCGCAGCCAGTCCGATCGATGTGGCGATCCAGCCTGAGAGCCTGGAGCGTAGAGCGAAGCGGCTGGTCGTCATGGACGTGGACTCCACCCTCATCCAAGGTGAGATCATCGACGTTCTCGCCGAGAAGGCGGGCCGGGGGCCCGAGGTGGCTGAGATCACTCATCGTGCAATGGCAGGCGAGATCGACTTCGAGCCGGCACTTCGCGAGCGAGTCGCCATGCTCAAAGGCTTGCCGGTATCGGTGTTCGATGAGGTGAGTGACGTGATCAAGCCCACCCCCGGAGCCCGAACCTTCATCAGGACCCTGAAGCGGATGGGGATGAAGACTGCGATCGTCTCGGCTGGATTCACGCGCTTCACCGACCCGTTCGCCCGTTCGATGGGCATCGACTTCTCACTGGCCAACACCCTCGCGGTCGAGGATGGCGTTTTGACGGGTGAGGTCGAGGGGCGTGTCGTCGATCGTGCCAGGAAGGGTGAGTTCTTGCGGGAGCTGGCCGCCCAGGAGGGGATCCCGCTCTCCCAGACCGTCGCAGTAGGCGACGGCGCCAACGACCTCGACATGCTCTCCGAAGCGGGACTCGGCATCGCCTTCAACGCCAAGCAGCTGGTGAAGGAGAACGCCGACACCTCCCTCTCGGTTCCCTATCTCGACTCGATCCTCTTCGTGATGGGGGTGCGGAGAGAGCACGTCGAGGCTGCGGACGCGTCGGATCCCGAGTTCTCCGACCAGGAGCCGATACCGGTGCCGGGGACCCCTCCTATTTAGGAAAACTCGCCCGCGTCGGCCACTTTGAGGCACCTACGGTGCTCCGATGCGCGTCGAGAGGTACACAGACCAAGTCGGTGACGCAGCTCAGGCCTATTCGAC
>QQVI01000305.1 GCA_003388545.1 Actinomycetota bacterium | reverse complement strand
GGAGTGACACCATGAAGAAGGGCCCCGGAGTTCCGGGGCCCTTACTTCCTGGTCATGTGCTCCCTCAGCTCCTGGCGAGCTGGTAGAAGTCGTTGTACTGGATCTCGAAGTCACCGGTGTCTTTGATGATCTCCAGCTTCTGCATCAGATCGTCAGACGGGTAGATCGTCTCGTCGGTGAGGACCTCCTCCAGAATGAACTCCTCGGCAGCCGCATTGGGGCTGGCGTAATAGTTCCAGTTGGTGAGAGCCGCGCCGGTCTCGGCATCGAGCAGGTAGTTGATGAAGGGGTGCGCCGTGCATGGTGACTCAGCGACCGCCGGGACGGCCATGTTGTCGATCCAGACGGTGCCTCCCTCTTCGGGAATCACGTATGCCCAATTGTCCGGGTCGTCGGTATCAGCGAACGCCGTGAAGAAGTTGCCCGAATAGCCATGGGAGACGGCCACCTCACCTGTGACCAGGTTCTCGTCGTATTGATCGGAGTCGAACGCTGCGATGTTCGCCTTTGCGGCAGCAATCAAATCCGCGGCCTCCTGCAACTCCTCCTCGCTGGTGGAGTTGAGTGAGTAGCCGAGGTACTTGAGCGCCGCACCCATCGTCTCTCTCGGGTCGTTGAGCAGCGAGACCCCGCCGCTGAATGTCGAGGTGAGATCCGGGTCGAACACGAGCGCCCAACTCGGCTCGAAGTCCTCACCAACCTCTGAGATGTTGACGCCCAAGCCGGTCGTACCCCACTGATAGGCAGCGGAGTACTCACCAGTCGGGTCATACGGCGGGTTGACGAACTCTTCGGCGAGATTCGACAGGTTCGGGATCGCATCCTGGTCCAGTGGGAGGAGGAGTCCCTCCTCGATCATGATGCCGACCATGTAGTCGGACGGGACGATCAGGTCATACACCGCGCCAGCTTGGAGCTGGGCAAGCATGGCCTCGTTCGACTCGTAAAAGTCCTCGATGACATCGACTCCGTACTCGGTCTCGAACGCCGAGATCAACTCGGGATCAATGTACTCAGACCAGTTGTAGAAGGCGAGGTCGCCATCCACCTCGTCTACTTCACACTCGACTGTGCTCGGGTCCTCTCCGGAGCCACCATCACCACCGCCGGCAGTCGTGGTCGACTCGCCTTCCGAATCGCCACAAGCGGCGATGACCAATGCCATCGCGCCCAACAGCGCGATGAGTTTCATCCAGCGTCTCATTTCAAGCTTCCTCCTGTTGTCGCCATCATTCGAAGCGACCGGCGCAGGATATCCGAAAGATCGGTGCTAGCGGCACCAAAACCGGGAACTAGGCGCCCTGCTGTTGGGGCGTCAGCGGGACGTCGGGCTCTTCCTCGTCGCCCTTGGACCGGGTCCGCTGCAGGCCCAGCGAGATAGCGACCAGAAGCATGGACGCAACCAGCATGACAACACTGACTGCGTTGATCAGGGGAGTCACACCCCTCCTGATCAGACCGAAGACATACACAGGCAGAGTGGTTGCTCCCTGTCCGGAGACGAACTGAGTCACCACGACATCGTCGAGGGAAAGGGTCAGCGCAAGGAGCGCGCCTCCGGCGACACCAGGCGCGATGAGAGGCAGCGTCACCCGACGGAATGTCTGCCATCGGGTCGCGTATAGGTCGGCGGCGGCTTCTTCGAGCGCGTCATCGAATTGGGCAAGCCGGGCGCGGACGACGACGGCCACGAAGGAGATGTTGAATGCGACATGGGCAAGCGTGATCGTCCCCAACCCGGTTCGCAGCCCGATACCAAACAGATCGTCTATCAGCCCGATGGCCTGGAAGAAGAAGATGAGGAGCATCACACCCATGGTCACGTCGGGGATGATGATCGGCATGTAGGCGATGCCGTCGAGAAGACCACGACCCCGGAACCGATAGCGCTCCAACGCGATCGCCAGCATCGTGCCGAGGATCGTGGAGATGATCGTTGAAGCGAACGCGACGATCAATGAGTTGCGCAGCGCCGAGAGAATTCGGTCATCCTCGAGCATTGCCCGGTACCACCTCAGCGAAGGCTCGGTGAAGATCGAAACATTCTCGTTGTCGTTGAAGCTGAAGAAGATCAACAGGGCAATAGGCGCATAGAAGAAGATGTATACGAGCCATGCGTTCGCAGCCAGCAGTCGATTCACCGGCCCTCGTGGCGTCCGCTGGTCGCTCATACGTTCCTGGCTCCCGACCGAAAGTAGATCAGGGTGGCGATCAGCATGAGGAACATGATCGAAATCGACAGAGCCGATCCAAATGGCCAGTTGCGGGCACTCAGGAACTGGCCGACGATGTAGTCGCCGATGAGCGTCGTCCTCGCTCCACCGAGGATCGCCGGGGTGACGTAGGCGCCTAGCGCCGGGATGAACACGAGGATCGATCCAGCGATCACCCCTGGCATCGACAAGGGCAACGTCACCTTGCGGAACGCGGTCCAGCCGGAGGCATACAGATCGCGTGCCGCCTCGACCAAACTCCAATCGAGGCGTTCGATTGCTGCATACAGCGGGAGAACCATGAAAGGCATGAAGCCGTAGACCATCCCGATGAGCACGGCTGTGTTCGTGAAGAGGAGGCGCACCGGCTCCCCACCGAATGCCTGGCTGATCTGGCTGGCGATCCCGTCGGAGCCGAGGATGAAGCTCCATGCGTAGGTGCGAACCAGGAAATTCGACCAAAAGGGGATCATGACGAGGACGAGGAGGACATTCCTCAGCGTCGGGCCCCTGGTGGCTATGTAATAGGCGAAGGGGTAGCAAACAACCAGGCAGATAGCCGTGGTGCTGAGCGCCAGGACGAGGGAGCGGAGGAAGATCTCACCGACGAGAGGCGTGAACAACCGCCCGTACGAGTCGAGGTTCCAGTCTTCGAGAAGCGTGAGCCCTGTGGAAGATCTCGATGCGAAGGAATACACCAGCACCAGCAGGAGAGGAAGAACGAAGAAGATGACCAGGTAGGCAAAGGAAGGCAAAGCGATCCTGAAGCCACGTCGGGAACGGGCTCGCTCAGCTGCGGCCTCGAGCTCGGGCGTCGCCTCCTGGGTTGTCATCTGCCGAGACGCCATCAGTCCACCACGAGGCTGGCGGCCTCCGGGTGCCAGACCAAGTAGGCCTCCTCACCGATCTCATATCGCTCGACGGAGGGGCGGTTCTCTTCCTTCACTTCGATGACCGACCCGACGTCGGCTTCCACGCCGTAGTAGTAGACGTCGCCGTAATAGAGCCGTCGGACGACTTTCACCCTCATCCGGTTCATGCCGTCGGGAATGGCCTCATCGATGTCATATAGGGAGAGTCGTTCCGGCCGAATGGTGAGCGTCTTGGCGCCTTCCGCGGCGTCGGCGGTGGGTGTCGGGAACTCCTGGCCATTCGACATCCTCACCCTCCCTGCCGAAGGCACGGTCACATGGATGAGGTTGGTGTCGCCGATGAAGTCTGCGACGAAACGGGATTTTGGGTGCTCATAGATCTCTTCGGACGCGCCGATCTGAAGCAACTTCCCTTCGTTCATCACGCCGATCCGATCCGACATCGTGAGGGCTTCCTCCTGATCGTGAGTCACATAGACAAAGGTGATCCCCACCCGGGCCTGAAGCTCCTTGAGCTCCACCTGCATCGCCTGCCGTAGCTTGAGGTCGAGCGCGCCGAGTGGTTCGTCGAGCAGCAGCACTTCCGGCTCGTTGACCAGAGCCCTTGCCAGAGCCACGCGCTGCTGCATTCCACCCGAGAGTTGCTTGGGCTTGGCGTCGGCGCGGCGGCCGAGCTGCACCTGATCCAGGACACGCTTGACCCGATCGGCGATGGCGTTCTTCGCCACCTTCTGCATCTGCAACCCGAAAGCAACGTTTTCCGCCACCGTCATGTGCGGGAACAGCGCATACGACTGGAAGACCGTGTTCACCGGTCGTTCGTTGGGAGGTCGAAGTCCCATCTCCTGGCCGTGGATTCGAATGGATCCGCTCGTCGGGTATTCGAACCCGGCGATCATGCGAAGGGTCGTTGTCTTCCCGCATCCGGAGGGCCCGAGCAATGAGAAGAATTCGCCATCTTCGATGACCAAGTCGATGCCATCGACCGCGACGACATCATCACCGAACTTCTTGGTGACCCCGACCAGCTCGACGGCAGGACCGGCCATCCTCCCTCCTTCGTATGCGACACAAACAGGGCCCACAGACCCGGAGCGGCGAGCTTAATTGAGCGAGGTCCAGAGCTGCCCTCGGATGAGTCACCTTTCCTGGACTTCGGCAATGGCATGACGATCGGGGCTCAGAGTGTTGCGGTGTCTATGCACCGCTACTCTGCGGACCATGTCTGCTTACTGGCACCCGTTTGCCGAGATGGCCAAGGTCAAGGATGCGCCCTTCATCGTCGACCGCGGCGAAGGGATCTACGTTTTCGACGAGGACGGCAATCGTTATCTCGATGCGGCAGCCTCCCTCTGGTACATGAATGTGGGATACGGCAGGGACGAGATCATCGACGCCATGGAGGCCCAAGCTCGAAAGCTCCCCGCGTTCCACAGCTTCATCGACTACGGCACACGGCCGCCGATCGAGCTCGCCGAGCGAATCGCCGCAGTTTCACCTGACAAGGAATCGAAAGTCTTCTTCGGCTCAGGGGGCTCCGACGCCGTCGACACGGCGGCCAAGCTCGCCCGGCGCTACTTCTCCGCCGTGGGCGAGCCTGAGAGGACGGTTTTCATTGCCCGGGAGTGGGCGTACCACGGCATGCACACCTACGGCACGACCCTCGGTGGAATGGAGCCCAACAGGGTCGGCTACGGCGGTGACATGGTGTCGGATGTCGTGCTGGTTCCGCACGACGACGCGGATGCCGTCGACAAAGCAATCGAGCATGTCGGACCGGAACGCGTCGCAGGGATCTTCGTCGAGGCGGTGATCGGCGCCGGGGGGATCAGGCCCGTTCCTCACGACTACTTGAAGCAGGTGAGGGAATCCATCCGGTCAGCGGGCGGCCTCTACATATCGGACGAGGTGATAACAGGATTCGGTCGAGTGGGCGATTGGTTCGCGGCGAACCTCTTCGAACTCGAGCCTGACCTGATCACGTTCGCCAAGGGAGTCACGTGCGGGTACGCACCCCTGGGAGGCGTTGTCGCCAGCTCCCGGATCGCCGAGCCCTTCTTCAACACGCCCGGTCTGATCTTTCGTCATGGGTACACCTATTCGGGCCACTCCACAGCTTGTGTTGCCGGGCTCAAGGTCATGGACATCATCGAGAAGGAGGGTCTCCTCGCCCGGGCCCGGGAGCTCGAAGAGGAGATCTACCAAGCTCTGCTTCCCCTGGAGGAGCTCGATGTCGTCGACCACATTCGCCGGGGTGTAGGGGCTCTGGCGGCAGTCCAGCTGCAAGTGGGCGATGACGAGACTCTTCCCGCCCGGGCGGCAGCTGCGTGTCGGCATGCCGGTGTGCTCAGCCGTGCGGTCGGTGGTGGGGGCCTCCAGGTGTCTCCACCGCTCACGATGAACCGGGATCAGGTGACCGAGATGGGTCAGCTATTCCTCAAGGGGCTCACCTCTCTGTGATCCAGACCCCGTTCTGGGTCGCCGACTTTCCCAGGCCACCCGGCATCGGCGAAAGCGACCTCCCCTCCCGGACCGACTATTTGATCGTCGGTTCGGGGCTCACCGGGCTGGCGGCGGGTCTTCGCCTCATCGCCTCAGGGTCCTCCGTCGTGGTGATCGACAGTGGCGACATCGCCGGAGGCGCTTCGTCGATCAATGGGGGCATGGTGTCTCCTGACGTCAAGGCAGGCATGCGCGCCGTCGAAGCTCGTTATGGCCCTCAGCTGGCAACCGAGATCTGGAATGCTTCCGTCAGGTCGGTCGATATCGTCCTCGACCTGTGTCGCCAGTACTCCGTGGACGCTCTGGTCAATCGGGACGGACTGGCGGCCCTGGCCCTTACCGAAAGCGACGTCCCCAAGTTCGTCGAGACAGTCCGTTGGTATCAGGAGAGGTACGGTGTTCGATGGGAGGTATTGGAGAAGGATCGTGTCGGCGAGATCACCGGCTCGGATCACTTCGCCGGCGCGCTCTACGAGCCTGAGGGCTTCGGATTGCATCCGGCCCGCTACGCGTTCGGCCTTGCTCGCGCCTTCGCAGATCAAGGGGGAGCCCTGGTGGCTCAATGCGCTGCAACCTCGATCGAGAGATCATCGGCTGGTTTCCGCGTCGAGACCACCCGAGGGCCCGTCGAGGCAGGCGATGTCATCGTCGCGACCAACGGCTACACCGCCTACGAGCCACTTCCTGACCTGCGGAGGCGAATCGTCCCGATCGGCTCTTACATCATCGTCACGGAGCCGCTCGAGCCCTCCGCTGCGTCTGAGGTCTTCCCGCGCAACGCGATGACCTACACGCGGCGTCGCCTCCTTCACTACATGCGGCGAACCCCAGATGGCCGGATCCTCATCGGCGGGCGCCGAAACCTGAAGACCGGGCTACCGCTGGAGGAGAGCGCCGCCGACCTCAGGGCTGCTCTCGTCCGGTATTTCCCACAACTCGCCTCCGCCGAGATAACACACGCATGGGGCGGCAAGCTGGCCGTGCCCTTCGACTTGACTCCCCACATGGGCAGGATCGATGGCGTTTGGTACGCGGTCGGGTACGCCGGTCACGGGGTGGGGCTGTCGACGCTGCTGGGGCACAATCTCGCCGGCATGCTTCTCGGCGAAGAGCAGACGAGCCCGTTCGCCAGGATCCCGCATCAGGGTCGTTTCTACTACCGAGGGGAGCCATGGTTTCTCGGCGCAGCCTCTCTCCTGTACCGCAGCCTCGACAAGATCGGAATCTGAGACAGCGGAGCAGGAAGCTGCCGAACTAGTCTCGCTTCATGACATTCCCTCAAGCATCTGCTTATCCAGAAGAGAGCCAGGCGACGACGATCCTGATCCTTGGGATCCTCGGGCTGATCTGTTGCGCCCCCTTGGGCATAGCCGCCTGGGTGATGGGGAACAGGGAACTGGAAGCCATCGACGCCGGTCGGCGGAATCCGGAGAACCGAGGAACTGCCAACGCGGGCAGAATCATCGGCATCGTGGCGACGGCGCTGTTTGCCCTCGGCATCCTGGCCTTCATCGCCTCGATCATCTTTGGCTTCACCATCTACTCCTTCGAGAGCTTCTAGAGGTTCGATCGTGATGTCGATGACGCGAGCATGGCGTGACAGGCTGCTCCTGGCAGCCCCGCTGCTCGCCGTGATCGGATTATCGATGGTCACCCCCGATGCGGACGGCCCAACCATTTGCCCCTTCGCCAATGTCACCGGGATCGCATGCCCGGGTTGTGGGATGACCCGCGCCGCGGGTTTCCTGATGCGGGGAGACCTAGCGGCTGCGCTGACCTACCACCCCCTGGTCGTGCTGATGGCGTTGCAGGCCATCGCCGGTTGGGCCTGGTTCGTTCTGCGTAGGGGCAACCGGGTGAAGCCGATGTCCAATCGTGTTGTGACCGCAATCCTGGTCGGGACCGGAGTCAGCCTGCTCGCCGTTTGGCTGCTGAGACTCTCGATGGGGTCGCTTCCGCCTGTATAGCGGCGGGTTTCGTCCCGGCCCGCGTCGAGCTGATCCTCGCCATCCAGAAGAAGACGGCCGCCACCCCGGCTCCGACGCCGAGGACGGCGGGGAGAGCCCACTACGAGTCGGCGACCAGCGAGATGCTCTGGGAGACGGGAGCACGACCCCCTTCCGGATCCGCGACCCAGCTGCCGAGCTTCAATAGCACCGCAAACGAGATCCCACCGAGCGCAAAGCGTGTGAAGAGAGTTTTGGCAGCGTTGAGACGGTTTTCGCCGAGCAGCACGTAGATTGAACCGAACACCACCTGCGCGGCCAAGGCGACGACCGTGGCCACTGCCAGCTTGCCCGCCACCGGGGAAGCCTGCCCAATGACGGGCGGCTCGCCGGGCTGTCTGATGACGAGCGGGTCCAGGCCCGAGACCACTGCGCCGACTTGTTCTTCCGTGACGGGCACCCCTGCAGCGACGACAGCTCGGGTGACATCAGGGACAGCAGGGGCGAGTGCTCCCGAAACATCAACAGCGCGCGGACCCGGGTCCGGGGAGGCGGCGGCCAACACGACGTCCTCTACGAGATTGCCGATCGCATTCTCGACGGTGGGCAACGTGACCGAGACTTCGGCTGCGGACTCGGCCTGTTCCTCTGGAATCCCGGATTCGACGAGCTGTTGGGCCATCCAGTCGGTGAACCTGCCCGATACTTCCTCGCTCTGGCTGATCGGCCTCAGGTTC
>QQVI01000079.1 GCA_003388545.1 Actinomycetota bacterium | reverse complement strand
GACCCAGGCAGCCCTGTCGGGCTTGGCCGCTGCGGGCTATGAGAAGACAGTGCTCTACATCACCGAGGGCAACGCTCCATCCGAGTCGCTTTTTCGTTCGCTCGGTGCACGACCCCTTCCAGCTGCCTGAGAGCGCTTGTCAGGGCTTGGGGGGTGGGACATATCGGCCGTCGGTGAATCGGCCGTCTTTGATGTCGACTTCCCAGATCGAGCCTTTCGAGCAATAGAAGCGGGAATGCAAACTGAGCCCCAACCACATGAGCCGGGTCATCGTGGCCGGAATGACATCACCGTGCGAGCAGAGCACGGCGTTCGACCCTGCGAGGTTGTGAATCAACTCGTAGGAGGCGTCGACGTCGGGCCCTTCCGCAAGGGCGTCCGACACCTCGATCTCGGCGCCAATGGCTTTCGCCAGGGGCTCGACCGTCTGTATGCATCGCTTGTAGGGGCTGGTGAAGATGCGCTCGATCTCGCGCCCTTCGAGCTGTCTCGCAATTGCCTCAGCCTGACGGCGCCCCTTCTTGGTGAGGGGGCGAAGGCGGTCGTCTCCGTTCCACTTGTCACGGTTGCCGGCTGCGCCATGTCTCAACAGGTGAATTGTGCCGGTCTCCGCGAGCTTCTTCAGATCGAAATCGCGGATCAGGTTGCGGTCGTGCTCGTAATCCAGGGCCTTCTTGGCTTCTTTCCTACCCACCCATTGGATCTCGTCGACCTCGCTGTTCTTCTTGAAGCCGGGGCTGTCCGGGAGTGGCCGCATTGCGAACCAGTCGACCTCCTTGATCCCCGAGCCGACGCGATAGCGGGTGGTCCGAAGCGGAGCGACGATCCGACAGTGGTAGCCCGTCTCCTCGAGGATCTCCCTGATGGCGGTCTCCTCCGGAGTCTCCCCTTTGTCCATCTTCCCCTTGGGGAAAGACCAGTCGTCGTACCTGGGTCGGTGAGATATCAGCACCCGGAGGTTGCCCTTATTCGTCTTCTTCAGGACCACACCGCCAGCGGCTCTGATGGTTCTTGTCACGGGCGGCAGATTAACTGGGCCGTGTTTCCAGGTGTAACGAGAGTCAGCGTCTGAAATTGGCGAGAGAAGGCCTGCGCGAGACCGGAACCTCAACAGGGTCGTCCGCGCCAGTCAGGTCGATCGTGACATCCCAACATGTTGTGCAGACCTGGCGGACGATGCCCGCCCCTATCAGCTGGCTCTCGCCATAGTTGTGGATACCTCTCCGACACATCGACATCCTGTGCCGGGCCGCTTTCTCTTCGGGTCGAAGATGGCTCATAAGGAGGTCAGGCTAGATCGCGAAAATCGCGATCCCCGGATTTGAGATTGCGGCTGCTACGCCGTGTGGTGCAGCTGGTTGATCACCCAGTCGACTGCCTCGTCGGCCGAATCGGCCCAATAGATGTCCTCTGAAATGGCCCCCAACCCATCGACGAGGGCGCTCCGGAACACCTCCCATTGCCCTCCGACGGCTGCAACGGGCATGAGGGCCGATCCACCTCGTCGAAGGACATGATTGGTATGCCAGGCAACCCCGAGCTCTGCAGCGGTGCCGATGGAGCCTGGCATCGCGATGCAAGCGGACGCGATCTCCATCATGCGACCGATTCGACTCGACAGGGAGGTCACGTCCTCGACAGTGGTGACATGGCGATTGGCCCCTGTTCGACCCGGGAAGAGGGTGTCCGCCGTGACCCCGATGACCTCGCCGCCCACACTTCTGGCACCCTGTGAGACGGCTTCCATCGTCCCGCCATAGCCTCCGGTCACAACCGAGTAGCCAACCGTGGCCAGCCTTTCCCCGACCAGAACAGCATCATCCCACTCTGGCGAGCCCGGGGCCGTTCGGGAAGATCCGAAGACGGCGACGACGCCTCTGTTCATCCCGCTAGCGCTTGGCTGATGCCCGCGGCGATCCTCTCGGTGTCGACCAGGGCGTGCTCCTCGATTGCAAACTGAACCCAGGGCATGTCGAATCCCGTGATCCGCACGATTGGGCCCTTGAGGTCGTACATGGCCTTCTCGGCGACGACGGAGGCCACCTCAGCCGCCACTCCGGCGCTTCCCTGCGGCTCCTGGACCAGGAGCAGACGTCCGGTCTTTCTCACCGATTCGAGGACCATCTCGCGGTCCCACGGGAATAGTGTGCGCAGGTCGATGACCTCGACAGATGCCTCGGCCTCGTCTGCCGCCCTCAATGCCTTGGGGACCAATCCACCGTACGTGACGAGGGTCAAGTCCCTTCCCTCCCTGCGAATACGTGCCCTACCGATGGGGATCTTGTAGTGGCCGGTGGGAACATCCTCGCGGCCGGCCCGGTACAGGACCTTGGGCTCGAGGAACACGACGGGATCTTCCCCTTCCAGGGCAGCAGTGAGCAGCCCTTTCGCATCCCGAGGCGAGGAGGGGCACACAACGACCAGGCCGGGTGCGTGGACGAAGTACGCCTCGGGTGAGTCGCAATGGTGCTCGTGGGCACCGATGCCGGCACCGTTGGGGAATCGCACCACCACGGGAACTGTGGATGACCCGCGGGTCCTGAAGCGGAATCTGCCGAGGTGGCTGACGATCTGATCGAAGGCCGGGTACACGAAACCGTCGAACTGGATCTCGGCAACGGGGCGGGCGCCATTCAGGGCCATGCCGATTGCGCTGCCGACGATTCCCGACTCGTTCAGCGGAGTATCGATCACCCGCTCATCACCAAACTTGTCCTGCAAGCCCTCGGTGATCCTGAAGACGCCTCCGCTTATCCCTACGTCTTCGCCCAGAACGATGATGCTGTCGTCTCTCTCCATCGCCTGATGCAGGGTCTGATTGATGGCACCCGCCAGCGTCAGAGACTCCGTCTCCATATCGGCGAAGTCTGGATCATCGCCAACGTTCCAGATCTCATCGGCGCTGAAAGCCGTGCGGTCCTCCCCGTGAGCGTCTTGCATCGCATGTAGCTGCTCGATGACATGCGGGGGGATTTTCGAGTAGCCCTGGCGCACTGCGTCGTCGCGTTCGGGAAGCGGCTCGGCTTCGATCGACGTGATGGACGCATTGACGAGGTCCGCAATCTCCATCGCCACTTTCTCCCCGATGCGCTCGTCCCACTCACCGCGTTCCTCGAGAAACTTGCGGAGTCGCTCGATCGGGTCCTTGCGCTTCCACTCCTCCACCTCTGAGTCGTCCCGGTACAACGAGGGGTCGTCGGCCGTTGCATGCGGGCCATATCGATAGGTGAGCGCCTCGATGAGGGTGGGTCCCTTGCCGTTCCGGGCGCGTTTCGCCGCGATGCGTGTGGCCAGATAGAGGGCCACAGGATCCATGCCGTCGACCCTGATTCCCTTGAACCCGTAGGCCTCTGCCTTCTGGGCGATCGTCCGGGAGGCGGTTTGCTTCTCGTAGGGGACCGAGATGGCATACAAGTTGTTCGCACAGATGAAGACCGTCGGAGTCTTCCAAACACCTGCGAAATTCATGCCCGAGTGGAAGTCCACCTCGGATGTGGCTCCGTCGCCGAAGTAGACGGCGGTGACCGTATCGTCCCCGCGAAGCTTGCTCACATACGAGTAGCCGACCGCATGCGGGAGCTGAGTGGCGATCGGGACCGTGACTATGCCTGTGCGATGCTTCTCTATGTCCCAACGCGAGTTGGGGAGGCCTTTCCAATAGGCGAGGAGTGCCTCCATCGGCAGTCCCCTCGTGATCTGGACCCCGTGCTCGCGGTAGCTGGGGAACACGAAGTCGTTCGGCTGCAAGGCGAGGGCCGAGCCGATCTGGACTGCTTCTTGGCCTTCGAGCATCGCATAGGTCCCGATTCGGCCCTGTCGCTGTAGGGCGAGCATTCTGCGGTCGAGCTCACGCGCGAGCACCATGTTGCGGTACATCTTCTGATAGAGCTCGGGATCGAGCCCCGGGTCGTCGTCAACCAGCTTCCCCTCTGCATCGATCACCTGCAGAACGTCGAAGTCACCCATGCACAAAGTCTGCCACATCTGGCTGTTCCAGGAAGAAGAACGAAGTGACGAAGCCCCAAAGCGCTTGTTATCTTCGTGGTATGCCGCACTTTCGCCCCGATCTCGAGGGTCTGGTCACCTACGTCCCGGGCAGACCTATCGAGGAGGTGGCACGCGAGATCGGGATGAGTCCCGACGACATCGTGAAGCTCGCATCGAATGAGAGCCCGGAGGGGCCTTTCCCGGGCGTGGTCGAAGCGATTCAGGAGGCAGCCCAATCGTCGAACAGGTATCCCGACAGCGACGTCTATGACCTCACCAACGCCGTCGCAGAGCACGTCGGGGTCGATCCAGATCAACTCTGGTTTGGGGCAGGGAGCACTGGTTTGTTGGGCAGCATTGCCCTCTCCCTTGGGGGTCCGGCGACTTCTGCGGTGTACGCGTGGCCGAGCTTCGTCATGTACCGGATCATCTCCAGGTGGGCGGCGACCCAGGCGATCGAGATTCCCCTCGACTCGTCGCATGTCCACGATCTGGATGCGATGGCCGCCTCAATCACTCCCAACACGACCGTGGTGTATGTCTGCAATCCGAACAATCCCAGCGGCACGGTGGTGTCGGGCGACCGACTCGAAGAGTTCATCGACTCGGTCCCTGATTCGGCCCTTGTGGTGATCGACGAGGCCTACCACGACTTCGTCGCGGATCCCTCCTATCGGAGCATGCTGACGAGAGCGCCGCAACAGCCGAACATGGTGGTTTTGCGCACGTTCTCAAAGATCTACGGACTCGCGTCCCACCGTGTCGGCTATGCGGTCGGGAACGCCGAGCTGTTGCAGAGATTGCGGCGGACACAGGCACCGTTCACGGTCACGTCGGTTGCTCAAGCGGCGGCGCTTGCCTCGCTGGGCAACACCGACGAGCTCAGGCGCCGCGCGGAGGCAAACGCTGCCGGTCGCCGCCAATTGTTGGGTGCTCTCGATGAGAGGGACCTGGCTCGAGCCGATAGCCAGACCAATTTCGTCTATTTCTCCTTGGGCGATGACTCGCAGGAGCTGGCGAGGGAGTTCACGTCTCGTGGTGTGATCATCAGGCCAATGTCAGGAGGATGGGTACGAGTCACCGTGGGCACCGAACCAGAGAACCAGAGGTTTCTCGAAGCTCTCGACTCGGTGATGGAGACAATCACAGCCTGAGCGATTCCGATTTGGCTTCATCTTCTGATGTGGGCAGTATTTCCGCCCTGGCAAGACGGCTGCGAGGCAAGGCTCGGTGCCTGGTCGTGTTGGCAGACAGCTGTCTATCCGAGATTCGGAGTCTGTTGTGAAACCAATCATCCGCTTCTTCGCGAACGCTGTCGGCGCCAGGCCTTGGGTAGTCATCGGGGTCACGGTGGCGCTCAGCATCGTCTTCGCCCTCCTCACGATATTCGTCTCTGAATCGAGCATTGGGGGCCAAGAAGGCTTCTCGCCTGACAATGAGGAGATCCAGGCGATCGAGCGCATCGGAGAGCTCTTCGGCGAAGAGTCGAATCAGGTGGTGATGCAGGTCGTGGTCACCTCGGAGGCAGGCGATGTGGTGACGGCCGAAGGATTGAGCGCTGCGAACCGCGTCGTTGCGGACCTCCAGGCGAGCGAATACTCGGACGACATATCCGGGAACGAGCAGCAGCCGGGGGTTGTCACATTCATGGCACCTGTCCAGCAGGCCTCGGCCGAGCAAGGAATCGATACCTCCGGCTTCGACGACACGGCCGTCAAGCAGCTCTATTCACAGGCGCTCTCCCAGGCCGGCGATCAGTTGGGCTTTGTCGACCAGCTCGTCAGCGAAGACGGATCCGCAGGCTTGATTCTTGTCTTCGTCGACACCGCAGATGATGCCGACACACAGATCGAGCGCGAGGAAGGGATCGCCGAGATCGTGCGGGGCGCCGCAACAGGGGACGATATCGAGTTGCGGCCCTTCAGCTTCAATCTCTTGTTCACGGAGGACGCCGGATTCGAGGAGGAGATCGGACGCCTGTTCGGCTCAGCCTTCCTCATCATCATCGGGATCCTCCTCTTCGTCTTCTGGCTCAAGCCTCGAGGGGAGAACGCCAAGGTACGCGGGTCGGTGCGGCGAACTCTCGCCGACATGAGCCTGACCATGCTGACGATCGTCTTCGCCATCTTCTGGATGAACGGGATCGGTGCCTTGCTCCAGCAGCTGGGATGGATCGGCGCGTTCAACGAGATCAGCCAGATCGTCCCGGTACTCCTCATCGGCCTCGGGGTCGACTACGGAATCCACCTGACCTCGCGCTACAGGGAGGAGGTCGGGGAGTCGAAGCCGGTCGATGGCGGCATTCGGGCGGCCATCGGCACGGTAGGAGTTGCTCTTGCGCTCGCCACCGTCACGACGATGATCGGATTCCTGACCAACGTGGTCAGCCCAATCCCTGCACTCAAGGACTTCGGGATACTGGCTGCGGTCGGAATCGGCGCGTCTTTCATCTTGATGCTCACCTTCGTCCCTGCGGTCCGTGAGATCCTGGACAGGCGGGCGGAGAGCAGAGGTGAGCTTCCCAGGGAGGCGATGGGGGCGACGAGCGAGCGTCTCCTGCCCCAACTGATGGAGAAGACGGCAGTGCTTGCCGAGCGGGCTCCGATCTTCACCCTCATCGTTGTCGGGGGTCTCGGCTTCCTCGGATATCTCGGTCTCTCCAACATCTCGACAGAGTTCTCCTTCACGGATTTCCTGCCCGACGACTCCCCGACCGTCGAGACCTTCGAGATACTCGAAGCCGAGTTCGGCGGCGGATTTGGTGAGACGACACAGGTCCTGATCGAAGGTGATGTCGCCGATCCCGATGTGTTCAATGCCATCGCAGGGTCGACCGCCAACATGGCCGACACCGAGAACGTGCTGACATTCCAAACTCCCTTCGGTGAGCAGCCAGCAGTTGCTTCCCCGGTATCGGTCGTCAGGCAGCTATTGGCGCCAGGGGCCGACGGTGTACCTGCCAATCCCGAGTTTGCCCAGTTCGCTGTGCAGAACGGCCTCAACCCCGAAGACGGCACGATGAGCCCGAGTGCAGACGTGGCGGCTATCTACGAGGCGGCGGGCGAGATAGCACCGGCCCAGCTGGACGCGGTGCTCCACTATGAAGACGGCGAGGCCACCGCGGCGCTGATGGAGATCAGCACACAGGCCGGCGAGAACGAGGCGCTCGATCTGCGGGATGCCTTGGTCGAGGACACAGAGCCTTTGGCGGCGGCCGGCGTGACGGCAATTCCCACATCGCAGAACATCATCGGTGGAGTGGTGGTCGATTCCCTGTCTTCATCACAGGTGACCTCGCTGATCATCACCTTGGTGGCTGCGACCATCGTACTGGTGATCAACTTCTGGTTCGAGAACCGTCGTCCCTTCCTCGGCGTGATCACGATCGCCCCGGTTGCGCTCGTCGTGCTCTGGACCTTTGGGCTGATGTACCTGAGTGGCATCCCGTTCGGACCTGTCACCGCAACCCTCACCGGGCTCGCCGTGGGAATTGGCGTGCCCTACACCATCCACATGGCTCGACGCTTCGAGGAAGACCGGTCGCGCTACGACGACATCGACGCTGCCATCCGCTCGACTACCAGGCACACCGGTGGGGCCCTCGCCGGCTCAGCATTCACGACGGCTGCCGGGTTCGGAATCCTGATCACATCGACACTCACTCCGTTCCGGCAAATGGGGCAGGTGACTGCCTACGCAATCCTCCTGAGTCTCGTGGGCGCCGTCCTCGTGCTCCCATCGATGCTCGTGCTCTGGGAAGGCTGGCATCGGCGACATGGCGATGCCGGCACGGAGACCCCGACGACCTCGGTCGTTTGAATCTGGCGGCCCATTCGCACGGGCACCTGAGGACGACCACAATGGGTGCAGGGCGGGGAGACTCAGTTTTCAATGCACTCATCACACGTAGCCAACGAAGCAGCAAGACTCAAGCCACTCGCCGAACAGGTCATGAGGCGTTACGACCTGACAGTGCGCGACGTCTCCCATCTGGCCACCCACTCCAATGTGATGTTTCGCGTCATCAGCGACGACGGCAGGCAGATGGTCTTGAGGGTGGGGACACCCGAAGCCAACACCCGGTCGAATCACAAGTACGAAACTGATTGGCTCGTCGCTCTGAATCGCGACACCGATCTCGACCTCGTTCGACCTCTGCCTACCGTCAGCGGGCGGTTCGTGACCGACGCGACAGACCCTGCCACTGGCCAAAATCGGCCATGCGTCCTGTTCACCTGGGTGCCGGGCACCCCGGTGGGCGTTGGCGCCGGCAGCTTTGCATATCGAATGATCGGGTCGATGTGCGCACAGCTGCAGAATCACGGAAAGACCTGGCTCCCCAAGGATCCCGCAGATCTCAGGCACTGGGACAAGGTCTTCTACTACGACGAGGCTCTGGACCCCGTGGTGATCTTCAACGAGCGCTACGACCACCTCTTTCAGTACCAGAGAAAGA
>QQVI01000218.1 GCA_003388545.1 Actinomycetota bacterium | reverse complement strand
GCGCTGACTCTTCGTGGAATCGGTCGCGTCCCAATCCCACGGCAGCAGATCTCACTCCCCTTCCGGCGGTCGCAATCCTGCGACCGCCACCTTCCCCGCACGCCTTCGGCTCCGGGGAAGGAAGAAACCCGCCTCATGGCTCCACCGGTGCGGTAGCCCTGGCGGACCGGCGTCTGTTCGGTGAAGGAAGAACAGCGCAAACAAGAGGACGGAGAGGAATCGCCGTTCGCGACAGAGGAATGACCTCCAGCGCGCGATAACACCGAAGTGCGCCAGCAAAGTATTGACAAATGGTCGGGAATAGTCGACCATACGGGAATGACCGACCATAAGACACCCGACTATCCCCTCGAAGAGACGATGGCCCTCGAGTCGGTCGAGCAGTTTCGGGCGCTCTTCGAGGAGACGCGTATGGAGATTGCTGATCTCCTGACCGAGCGTGCAGCAACTATCAGCGAGATCGCCGACACACTCTCCAAGCCGAAGGGAACCATCGGGCATCACATCCAGGTGATGGAGGAGGCCGGGTTGATCCAGGTCGTCCGCACCAAGAAGGTCAGGGCTGTCGAGGCCAAGTACTACGGGCGCACGGCGCGCACGTTTCTCCTCACTTCGAAAATGGACGCCGACATCGACGTCAGCCCCGACTACTTCCTGACCTCGGCAGCCGAGGACTATGCGAAGGCTGCGGTGAACAACGTCGAAGAGAACCCGATGGTCAGCACCATCAGGTACGCCCGTATCCCCGAACAACGAGCCCAGGAGTGGGTCATTCGCCTGGGCGAGCTGCTCCAGGAGTTCGTGGGTCAGGAGCGATCGGGCGAGACGACCTATGGGTTGTTGGTCGCCTTCTACCCCACAGACAGGCCACATCTGCCGGACATCGAGGATCAGGAATGAAAGAGAAGCTGGGACTCAACTATTGGAAGCTCTGGACTGCTTCTGTCATTTCAAACTTCGGGGACGGCGTGGCCTCGATCGCCTACCCGTGGCTCGCATCGGCTGTCACGAGAAATCCTCTGCACATAGCTCTGGTCGGTGTCGCCACCCGCATACCGTGGCTCCTGTTCTCACTTCCGGCGGGAGTGATCACCGATCGTGTCGATCGAAAGCGCCTGGTCGGCTCGATGGACGTGGCTCGATTCCTCATCACGCTCGGCGTGGCGCTCATAGTCCTCTTCTCACAATCGGGCCTCTCGGCGCCCGATGCCATCGCAGCCGGCACGGCCACACCGCCGGAGAACAGCGGCATGTTGTTGGCAGTGATCTACGCGGCGGCACTCCTACTGGGCATCGCCGAAGTGCTCAGAGACAATTCGGCTCAGACCCTCCTCCCCTCGATCGTGTCCGAAGACAACCTCGAACGCGCCAATGGCCGCATGTGGGGCGCCGAGATGGTCATGAACTCGTTTGTCGGCCCGCCTCTGGGAGGGCTTCTCCTCGCCGTGGCTTTCTCGATCCCCTTCTTCGTCGACGCCGGCACATTCGCAGTTGCGGCTGCGCTTCTCTTCATGATCTCAGGCAGCTTCCGGCCCCAACTGGACCCTGGTGAGGAGCCGAAGGCACGGAACTTCAAGGAGGAGCTGAAGGAGGGCGTGCGGTGGCTATGGGGCCATCCTCTGTTCCGGCCCATGGCGATCGCTTTGGGGGTCATCAACGCGACCTTCCAGTTGGCACTGGCGACAGCGGTCCTCTTCGCTCAGGAGATCCTGCAACTCGACGCGACAGAGTTCGGGATTCTGCTGACGGCGGGTGCCGCTGGAGGCGTGTTGGGTTCGGTCATCGCCTCGAAAGTGAGCGAGCGCATTGGGCAGGGAGCATCTCTGTTCACGTCGATCGTCGTTTCTGCACTCACTCTCATAGTGATAGGTCTCACGTCCTCCGGCATCGCCGTGTGGATCATGTTTGCGATCCAGTCGGTCTTCGTCGTTCTCTGGAACGTCATCACCGTCTCACTGCGCCAGGCACTGATACCCAACAGGCTGTTGGGTCGGGTCAACTCCGTCTACCGCTTCATCGGCTGGGGGATGATGCCCATCGGCGCAACCCTGGGTGGTGTATTGGTTGCCACTCTGGAGCCACTGGCGGGACGGGAATGGGCTCTGCGGATACCCTTCCTCGCCGCCGCCGGGATCAACCTTCTCCTCTACGCCTACGCCCTGCCCAGGCTGAACAGCGCCCGAATCGCCGAAGCCCGTCAGGCCAAGCTCTCGTCACCGTCGGCTCCGGTCGAGTCCGTATCTGACGACGATTGATCGTCGCCTCCCAACACCCAGAACGCCAGCGCAGACAAAGCTGCCGCCCCGAAAGCGAGGGCCAGCCAGAGCCAATTGCTCGCCTCATCGATGGCCTCGCTGCTGGGGCCGGAAGTCGTGGTCGTCCCGACGGACTCTCCGTCGATCTCGAGCCCCAGCGCCATCAGAGAATGAGGCTGCGATTGCTGGGGATCGGGGCCGAGCAACTCGAAGACCACCTGGTAGTTGACCCGCTTCAGCTCGGTGCGTATGCCGAATACCCCTGCCTCACGCTGCAACAGGGGCAACACGAGCTCGGGCTCGTCTTCGAAGACGAGATGAGCGATGACCGACTCCGCCGATTCGACCACTTCGACACGGATATCTACCTCCACGGCATTACTAGACGTGGAGACCAATTCAGCGGAGGCGGTGCCGAAGCCCGCACCTAGTTCGACCGCGAACAGAACCAGGGCCAGGGCTTTTACCATCAGACAGGAGGGTAGCCCTTCTACGATGCGTGGCTGGCGTGGATGAGTTGTACCGGACCAGCTAGGCCGCCGAGGCCGGCAACGATCGAGTGGGAGGAGCAGTAGATGCTGAGAACTCCCCCGTTTCTGCGTGCTCCAATTCTCTTGTTTCGCCGTCCTGCGGTATTGATCACTGTGATTGCCGCGACCGCCATCCTCGGGATGGTCGCGGCACTGACGCCATTGTTCCTCTCCTCGGCTTCGAGCGCAGCCCTTCAGCAAGAGCTTCAGGGTCGCTGCCCGGCATCATTTGGTGGGCAGACCATCAACTTCGCACCGATCAGCGACAGCCGTGCGGCTCTGACCCAGGTGACGAAAGACGATCCAGCGTTCTTGCCGCCTCGCCTCTACCTGGAAGGCGGGCTGATCACCGCCAGCAACACGTCCGGAGAAGGCCTCCTGATCCCGATTCGGTTCGCCGGACGGGACGAGTTCCGGGACCACATCGAGCTGATAGAAGGCGAGCATGGCCCTGGCGCCTATATCGACGATGTGGCTGCACGCGACCTGGCTGCAGGCCCTGGCGACATCATCGAGTACAACATCCAGGGAGACCTCTACCAGTTCGAGGTCCAGGCCGTCTATCGAGGCCTGTACGACCAGATCTCCGACCCTTACTGGTGTCTGATGGAGGGAGTCCTCGAAGTCAACATCATGGGCGATCTCCCACCCCCGATAGTCCTGGTCGATACCGATTACTTCGACTACGGAACCGAGCACTTCCAGCGCGTATTTGCCTCATACGCCCGCGGGATCGGCAACTGGGAGCTACCCATAGCAATCGACGATCTGACGGTCCCGGGGGCTGAACAGGCCACCGAGACTCTTCGAGTGGCGGACGAGAGCATCGTCGACGTTCTCGACCTGCCCGACTTCTTCCTCAGCTCAGGGATCCACTCCGACCTCCCCATAGTCACCCAGCGAGTAACAGCCCTCGCCAGCGCCCTCCAGACATCGATCATCCCGTTGGCCGCGGTCGTACTGCTGGCGTCGATCGCGCTTGTCGGAGGCGCCGGTTCATACTGGGTCGACCGCCGCAAACTCGAGCTCCAGTATCTATCCGCACTTGGCGTGGGACCCGGAGCGGTGTCGCTCAAGGCGACGCTCGAGTTCATCATCCCGATGCTCATCGGGGGCGCAGCCGGATGGGGTTTGGCAAATGCGGTGATTCCGTGGATCGGGCCGTCACCCGACGTCGACCCGACCGCCCGCGTCATCGCCATCTGGACGGTGGCCGGAGCCGTCGCCCTGTCGCTGACGGCAGTGGCGCTAATCGTGAGCATCCGGACTCGCTCGATACTCGATCACAAGCCGCGGTCGAAACGAAGCCTTGCCTGGCGAATCCCGGTGATGATCGCCGCAGTGGCGGGGGCCATATTGGTCCGGGCTCGAATCGGCGAGTCTGCGGTCGTCATCGAAGAGAACCAGCTCGTGGGCTCGGTTGACCCGCTGGTGCTGCTTCTGCCCATTCTCACGATCACGGCGAGCGTCTTGCTGATCGCCGAAGTCGTCATCAGACTCTTCCCCGTGATTCGGAGGATGGGGGCAAAGGGCCACTCCACTTACCTCGCCTCACGTCGCATAGTCAGCGCTCCCACCCTCGTCATCGCACTGATCGCCGGCGCCGCGCTGCCGGTGGCCACGCTCGTGTACTCGGCGTCGTTGACGAGGTCGGCCACGTCGACCATCGACGCCAAGGGAAAGACTTTCATCGGTGCCGACATCCAGACTCCGGTGTTCGGGGACATAACCCCTCCAGGCTCGCTCGAGGAAGTCTCGACCATCGTCATAAAGACCGAGCGGGCTAGCTTCAACGGTGAGCAAGTCGACGTTCTCGCCATCGACGGCGACGACTTCGCCCGCGGCGCATTCTGGGAAGTGGAGCATGCCGAGATTCCACTCGAAACCGTGCTCGGAGACCTGGCCGACAGCTCCAATCCAGCAGGGCTGGACGCCTACCTCGCCAATGGATCGATTGGTGATGGGGACCTGGTCATCCGCAGCACGGCCGCTCCTATACAGGTGGTGGCCGAAATTGAATCGTTCCCCGGTGCCCGGCGCGGCAGGCCACTCCTCGTCGTCGACAAGGACCGATTCGTCGAAGTCTTCGCTGACGACGACGGTCGACTTCCCGGCAGCCGGTACCTCATGTGGACTCTGGACAGGACGGAGGCTGAAGTCGAATCGGAGTTGAAGGCCGCCTCCATAGGTTTTGCTTTCACGACGGCAGCCGCGACCACTCTGGACCAGCTCCGATTCGCTGCGCTGATTTGGACCTTCGACTTCCTGGAGATCTACTCCTATCTCGCCGGCTTTGTCGCAATAGGAGCCGTCCTGCTCTATGTAGACACGCGTCAGAGAGCCCGCAACCTCTCCTATGCGTTGGCCAGGAGGATGGGTCTCACTAGACGAGAGCACCTGATTGCCGGTTTCCTCGAGATCGGAGCTCTTGCTCTCATTGGTGTTCTCACCGGGGTTCTAGCCGGACGAATCCCGGCACGACAGCTGTACAGGGTGCTCGATGCCGTGCAGGAGACACCACCTCCTCCCCGGTGGATCGGCGCCCTGGACCTGACGGCCATCGCATTCGCCGTAGGCGTCCTGGTCACGGTGGTCGCCGGTATGCTCGCTCAACGGACAGCGGACGCCGCAAACACATCGGAGTTGCTCAGACATGGGGAATGAAACCACTCTCGAATGCCGCGGCATCCGTCGCGCCTACCAAACCGACCAGGACCTCGTCTGGGCCCTCTGGGACGTAGACACCACGGCTCGATCAGGTGAGATGACTGTGCTGGCGGGCCCATCCGGGTCCGGTAAGTCCACTCTGCTACGAGTGATGGCGGGAATCGACAAGCCCGACCATGGCTCGGTCGAAATCGCCGGCACCAACATCGTCGGGCTATCGGCAAGGGCGAGGCGTCGTTTTCGGAAGAAGCACATTGGCTTTGTGTTCCAGGACCCGGCGGCCAACCTGCTCGGCTACATGACCGTGCTCGAGCATCTCGAGCTGGCGGCTCGAATGAGAAGAGCGGAGGTAGACGAGTCCCTTCTCGATCACCTGGAGATCGGGGAGCTTGCCGGCGAGCACCCCGCCCATCTCTCGGCCGGCCAGCAGCAACGCGTCGCCCTGGCGGCCGCCGTGACAGGCGATCCCGATGTGGTCCTGGCCGACGAGCCCACTGCTGAGCTCGACACGCAGTCGGCAAGTCTCGCCGTGGAGGCTCTGACCCGGCTCCGGGACCTCGGAGCCACCCTGGTGGTCACGAGCCACGACCCTGAGGTAGTGGACGTCGCAAACAAGGTGATTCGAATCGAGCACGGAGCGATCAAGGAATGACAGAGTTACTCAGGCTCGACAACATAGGAAAGACCTTCTCGAGGGGCGACACAGAAGTCGTCGTCCTCGACGACCTGATGGCGAGCGTGGAGCCAGGTGAGGTCGTGATCATCCGCGGACGGTCGGGATCGGGCAAGACCACCCTCCTCAACGTTCTCGCCGGGTGGCAGGAGCCGGATCGCGGAACAGTCGATTGGGGAATCGAGGAGCCGTCGAAATGGGAGAACGTCGCTGTCGTGCCTCAGTCTCTTGGGCTGCTTCCTGAGCTGACCCTGGGCGAGAACATCGGGTTGCCCGGTCGGCTCGCCGACGACGATGACGACGTTCATGCGATTGCCGAGAAGCTCGAGATCGCCCATCTTCTCGACAGGCCAACCACCGGCGCCTCCCTCGGGGAGCAGCAACGCGCAGCAATCGCGAGAGCGCTGATCCGGCGACCGGCCCTACTCCTCGCAGACGAGCCTTCATCTCATCAGGATCTCGAGAGACTCCATCTCGTGTGGAGGCTCATCTCAGAAGCCGCGGCGATGGGAACTGCCGTTATTGCAGCCACCCACGACCCTGACGCCTTTGCCTACGCAGATCGAATCCTCGACCTCCGCGGCGGGCGCCTGGTCTCGAGCGACCTACGAACCGGTTAGATCCAACAAGAGATCGATTCGGTCTGTAACGAGGCCGTCGACACCCATTTCCAGCAACTCCCTCATGTGGGCAGGTTCGTTAACGGTCCAGACATGCACCTGGAGCCCTTTGGAATGTGCGGCATCGACCAGCTTCTGATCGACCACCTTGACGCCGCGCATCTGCCTCGGTACCTGGAGCGCGCTCGCTCTCCCGCTGTAGCCGCGGCCAACACGCGAGGCAAGAAGCCACATCCTCGTCTCGGCCGGTCCTGTCGATGTCGGCACACGGCCGCCGGTCAGCTCGCGGAAGGCGGCGATTCGCCTATCCGAGAACCCTCCGACGATCAGGCGCTCACCGATCCCCATCGAGTTGACGAGGGTCGCCAACGGCTCCACGACATCGTCTTCTTTCATGTCGACCACGATGCTGACGTCCGGGAACGATGTGACGAGCTCTTCGAATGTCGGGATTCGGGCCCCTGTCTCCCTGAACACGGGACCGTCTGCTGTCACATGTCTATGACCTGCGTCCAACTCCTCGATGTCAGAGCTGGTGTGGACGTTGAGCGGGCCGGTGCCACTTGTCGTTCGGTCGACGAGTGGGTCATGAAAGCAATGCACCACGGCGTCGGCCGACACCCGCACGTCGGTTTCGATGTGAAGTGCCCCCCGCTCGATGGCAGCCTGGAAAGCCGGCATGGTGTTCTCCGGCCAAAGCTCCCGGCTCCCCCGATGGGCAATGGCCACGGGAGGGCTCCATCTGTCAGGGTCCAGCATGAGCCCAAAGTAATAGCCCCGCCCTATTGGGCGGGGCCATCAACTCGGACTGCTTGTGACTACTTGGCTACGCGATCCTTCAGTCCCTTCGCAGCTGAGAAATGGGCGTAGTTCTTGGCCGGGATGGTGATTGTCTCACCGGTGGCCGGGTTGCGGCCCTGACGCTCGGAGCGATGCTTGAGGGTGAAGTTCCCGAACCCGCTGATGTTCACCTTTCGGCCCGCGTCGAGCTCAACGGCGATGATCCCCTCGCCATCCTTCGTGGAGAAGATGTGCTCCACGATCTCAGCAGCCTTTGTCTTGGAGATGTCCGCCTTGTTGGCGAGCTTATCTGCCATCTCAGACTTGTTCACGGCCCCTCCTTAGGGTCGACGATTGACGTCGTCGTTATGGCGACGATTCCTCAACGATAGGCGAATCGCACGGGATTCCCTGACTTTCTCGCCGCATAAGTACGCTGGCCGCCGGAGGACATATGAGTGTCAAAATCGAAATCGAAGGCGATGTGGCCCTGGTCACTCTCGATCGGCCGGCTTCCTTCAACGCCATCACGTCCGAGCTGTCGAAAGGCCTCGTGAGTGCGATGGATCGTGCAGCCGACGAGGCGCGTGTGGCCATCATCACGGGATCGGGAAAGGCGTTCTGCGCCGGGGCCGACCTGGGCGAGATCGCGGCCGGCTACGAGAGGGAGGGGCCGAATCTCGGAACGGTCCTCGATGAGACCTTCCATCCTGCTGTTGATGCGATTGCGAACGCCACGGTGCCCACGGTCGCGGCCGTCAACGGCGTGGCTGCTGGAGCAGGTCTGGGCCTGGCTCTTGCGTGCGACTTGCGCGTCATGAGCGAAGACGCCTTTCTGATGTCGGCTTTCGCCGGGATCGCTCTGGCTCCTGACAGCGGTACCACATGGTGGTTGCCCCACCATCTCGGGGTTTCGCGTGCGTTGGACATCACGTTGACCAACAGGCGGGTCCAGGCGGATGAGGCAATGAAACTGGGGCTCTGCGTGGACGTCGTTGCGCCGGACCGGTTGATAGAGGCAGCCCGGGAGGTCGCTGGCGCCCTCGCCGACCTC
>QQVI01000244.1 GCA_003388545.1 Actinomycetota bacterium | reverse complement strand
CGTCAAAGGCACACCAAGACCTGAGGCCAGGGCCGAGGCCGATGAGATCATGGAGCGCTTCGGCCTCGGAGGTTTTGGCGACTATTACCCGAGTCAGATATCTGGCGGGATGCGCCAGCGTGCGGCTCTGGCGCGCACCTTCCTCGCGGGCGACGACGTGCTTCTGTTGGACGAGCCTTTTGGTGCGCTCGACAGTCTTACCCGACTGCAGATGCAGTCATGGCTGATGCACATCTGGCAGGAGAGCGCTGCTTCGGTGCTGTTCATCACGCACGATGTCGACGAGGCCATTCGCCTCTCCGACCGGGTCTATGTGCTGTCCGATCGACCCGCAACCAACGCCACCACGATCGACGTCGACCTGCCACGGCCACGTCCGTACGAAACCGTTCTCAGCCAGAGGTTTGCCCAGCTGAAGGACCGGGCGCTGCGGCATCTTCACACAGACGTCGACGAGGTAGGGCCATGACGCTCGAGTCCCCGGTCGTCAAGAGACGTGTCGCATGGAGCTCACAGCTCGTGCCCCCTGCGCTCTTTGGCCTCCTCATCGTCGGCCTGTGGGAACTGGCGACGATTGTCTTCGATGCCGACCCCAGGCTCTACCCCTCGCCATCGGACATCGTTGGCGCGATCATCGACGATCCTGCGGCGCTGCTCCGCAATGCAGGTATCACCTCGCTCGAGATGGTCCTCGGCTTTCTGCTCGGCGCGATCATCGGTGTGTTGATCGGGATTGCGCTTGCCTATTCGAAGCGGCTCAGGTCGGCGGTATATCCCTGGCTGATCGTCTCGCAGACCATCCCAATCCCGGCCGTTGCAGCCGTGTTGGTCATCTGGTTCGGGTTCACGATTCTTCCCAAGGTTCTTGTGGTCGTCCTAATCGCCTTCTTCCCCATTGCTGTGAACACTGCCGATGGGCTGAATTCGGTAGATCCTGAGATGGTTCGACTCATGAGGACATTTGGAGCTTCCAAGGCCAGGATCTTCAGAGAGGTGAGGATTCCCGTCGCCATGCCCTACATCTTCTCCGGAATGAAGGTCGCCGCGGCCTTTTCGGTCCTCGGAGCAGTGTTCGGCGAGTGGGTGGGAGCGCGAGGAGGCCTCGGCTATCTGTTGCTACTCGAGAATCGAGCGGTGAACACGGATGCTGTGTTCGCCATCATTTTCGCCCTATCTCTGCTGGGAGTTAGCTTCTTCGGGCTGATCGTTCTTCTGGAGCGCCTGGCCATCCCGTGGTATCACACCGTCAGACAGCAGGAGCCCGAATGAGCATTCCCCAGAGAGACTTCCTGATCCGGGGAGCCTGGGTCCTGACCATGGGGGCGGCGGGAGCGATCCGTGACGGTGCGGTTCGGATCGCGGACGGCCGCATTCAAGAGGTCGGTCCCTACGCAGAGCTATCCAAGGGTTCACCTGATATCGAGGTCGTTGGGGATGGCACCGGGATTGTCATGCCGGGTTTGATCAACGCACACACCCATCTCTCCGAGGCCCTCGTCACCGGCATGGGATCCGAGTTCACCCTGTTCGAATGGGGGCACAACATCGTCACGCCGGTCGGCGAGAACATCGACGCGGAGATGGCCGAGGAGGGAGTGGTCCTCAAGGCGGCTGAGATGCTTCGGTCAGGGGTGACCTATGTCAACGACATGTTCGTTCATTCCAACCCAGGGTCCCGCGCGAGCCTGGGTGTTGTCCAGGGCCTGGTCAGGGCGGGCCTCAAGGGCTCGGTGAGTCTTGGGGCCGAGAACGCACTCGATGGCGTGACCGCAATGGAGCCGATGTCCATCGAGGAGATCATGGACGAGCAGAGCGAGCTCGCCGAATCGGCGGAGGCGAACGGCCTCGACTTCCGATACGGAATTGGGACGCTGCTCGGACAGACCGACGAGTTGCTCCAGACGGGCGTCGCCGCGTGCCAGGAGTTCGGGTGGGGCGTGCACACCCATCTCGCTGAAGTTCGCGAGGAGGTGGTTCATGCCTCGCTCCGCTGGGGTGTCAGGACCATCGATCACGCCGAGGCTATCGGTCTCCTCGATTTCCCCGTCGTCGCCGGCCACGGCATTTGGGTGCGTGAGCGCGACGTCGCAACACTCGCCACGCACGGTGTCACCGTGGCCCACAACCCGGTGGCGAACATGATTCTCGGCTCAGGTGTGTGCCCCGTGCAGCGTCTTCGGAGCTCGGGCATTCCTGTGGGGATCGGAACGGACGGAGCCGCATCCAACGACTCCCAGAACATGCTCGAGGCCGTGAAAGTGGCGGCGCTATTGCAGAAGGTCACCGCACACGACCCTTCAATAATCTCGGCTGAGGAAGTGCTCGCGATGGCGACGATCGAGGGAGCCCGCGGGCTGGGCATCGACGACGACTCGGGGAGCCTCGAGGGGGGCAAAGAGGCCGACGTCGTGTTGCTCCAAGGAACAGAAGAGATTGCGGCGATCCACGATCCCTACCAGCAGGTTGTCTATGCCTCGTCGCCACAGTCGGTGTCAGATGTATGGGTGGCCGGCAGGCATGTGGTTGTCGATCGCGATGTCGTGACCATTGACCGGGAGCGCCAGATGGCACGGTCGCGTGAGTTGGCCGCAGAGCTTGCCCATCGCTCGGGTCTGTGCCAGAACGGGTATTCGTCACTTTGCACGATGCACTGATCGTCGGCGGCGGCCACAACGGCCTCGTATGCGGGCTGCTACTGGCAAGGGCGGGTCTCGATGTCGTTGTGGTCGAGGCCAACGACACCGCCGGAGGCTGCATCTGGACCGAGACCCTCCCCAGCGGACACCGCCTCGAGCGCGGAGCGATAGAGCACTCCTCGATCCTGTCGCTGGCGGACGAGTTGGGTCTAGCCAGCTACGGCCTCAGCTTCATCGAGACGGATGTCCGGGTCGGTGCAGGGTTTTCCGATGGCACATCTCTCTTGTTCCATCACGACCTCGAGGAGACCCTCGCCGGATTCGACGGCCCACGTGCTGGCGACAGGGAGGGATATCGCCACCTCAGTCGGGTTGGAGGCGGCCTCTTTTCCCCGCTCGTCTCTTTCTCGGGGCCGCCACGACTGGCCGACATCGCCGCGCTTGGCATGAACTTGGAGAGGGACCCTTTTCGGATGCTGGTCACTTCTTCACAGAAGCTGATCGGTGAGTTCATCGACGATCCCTACCTGAGAAGCGTCATAGAGATGTATGGCGCCCATGCGCAGTTGCCACCTTGGCTGCCGGGGTCTGGCATGTTCGCGTTCTTACTCCCGGCCGGCCACGGTGAGCCGACGGCGCGCCCGCGGGGAGGGTCCGTGTCTCTCGTCGATGCCTTGGCGGCTGGCCTCGGGGATGCGGGTGGCTCAATCGTCACGGGTGAGAAAGTCATTTCCCTTGAGAGCACGCCAAACGGTGCGAGGGTGAGGACCGCGTCGGGTCTCGAACTCATTGCGAGAACGGTCGTATCGTCCCTCGACGTCAACATGACCAACAGTCTGCTCGCCGACGCATCGATTGCACCTGACGGCAGAGTCAGCTCCGGGGCGCTGAACGTGGCAGAAATGAAGGTCGACCTTGCACTTTCGCAACCGGCGAACCCCGGCTTCGACGGAAGTCCGCAGGCTCTGTGGATGCTCCAGGAAGGACCACAGTCCCTCTCGCGGGCCTTCGGGCAAATCGTGGCCGGTCGCCTTCCGGAGGAGGCAGCAATGATGTGGGGCTCACCATCGGCAGTCGAGTCGACAGCGGCCCCCGAGGGCCAAGGAACCGTTTGGCTGTCGGCCTTCGTGCCGGCACGTATCGAAGGCGGCTGGGACGAGGAAACAGAGCTGCAAGCTGCTGAGTGGCTGCTGGACGGATATGCCCGGATCACCGGCGAAGATCTACGCACCAGCGCGCTGGATATGCGAGTTACCGGGCCGGGAACCTGGCAGAGCCGAATTGGCTCGCCTTACGGGAACCCCAACCACATCGACTTGACGCTTGACCAGATGTTCGACTGGCGTCCACCCCTTGAACGACCGTATCGAACATCGGCGCCGTGGCTCTACCTGACCGGAGCCGGCACATTTCCCGGGGGAGGCCTGAGCGGGCTTCCCGGTCGCAACGCCGCACATGCGGTGCTGGAAGACGCCGGCGGGCCGAAGAAACGGCGCTCACGGATTCGGGAGGACATCTCGGCAATTCGGACCGGATGGCATCTCTTTCGGGAGATGCGGAGGGGAACCTGATGGTGAAGAATGACTACGAGCTAATCGACATTGTGACCGGCTATCAGCCCGCTGCTGTCGTGACCGCCGGGCTCGAAACTGGGGTCTTCGATGCCCTGGAGAATGGTCCGGCGTCGTTGGGCGCACTCGCTCGCTCCCTCAGGGCTGATGAAGGTGCATTGCATGCCCTGTTGGAGTCGTTGGTCCGCCTTGGGATGTTGAGAGATGAGTCGGGCCGCTACTCGAACACGAGTTACGTCTCAGGTCGCATTGCCGGCGGCGGCCCCATGGCCAGCGTCATCCGAAAGGAGGCGCTCTTCTCTGCGGCCTGGCAAGAACTGAGTGAAGTCGTCAAGACCGGGCGTCCTGTGATGCAACCCTGGTCAGATCGGGTCTCCTCAGATCCCAAGACCGCCCGTTCGTTCCTCGATGCGCTGGACGTTCTGGCCAGGGCGACGGGTCCTTACCTGGCGCGTCTCTCCGAGCTTGCGCCCAACAAGACCGTTGTCGACGTGGGCGGGGGACTGGGTACCTATTCAGCACAATTGGCGATGGCCGGTTCCAGGGCAATCCTTGTCGACCTTCCGGCAGTTCTCGAATGGGCGGCCGATGTCGTAGGGGGTATCGCAGGAGTAACGACGCAGGCAGCCGACGTATTCGAACACCCGTCGGTCGGCGTCGAACAAGAGTCGGTCGATGCAGTTTTGGTCTCTCATCTGCTGCATGACCTGAAGCCGAACCAGGGGGTCGAGCTCCTTCGCCGTGCCCGGCGCGCTACCAAGCCCGGCGGGCATGTTGTCGTGAACGACTTCGCCGGCGACTCCGGTCCTGGGGCATTCGGTCCCTTGTTTGACTTGATGATGCGGGTGGAGACTGGTGGCGCCGCCCACAGTCTCGCCGATCTGAAGGACATGATCGAGGAAGCAGGGCTCATCGACGTTCAGAGGGCCGACTTCGACGAGCCACTCACAGTATTGGTGGCTCAGAACCCAAGGGGTGGATGATGGCTGAAGACGTGACCGTGATAGCGACGTTCGTACCGAAGCCCTCGCGGGTCGACGACTTCATCGCGCTGATGAACTCGATGGTCGTGGCGTCCCGCGCCGAGCCTGGCTGTCTCCGCTACGACTTCTATGAAGACGGAGAGGGTTTGTTCTACATGGTCGAGGACTATGCCGATCAGGGTGCGGTGGAGGCCCACAGGGAGACGGAGCACTACCGGAACTACCGATCCTCGGTTGTCGACATGCTCGAGGCCCCGATTTCTGTTGCCGTGTTGACCCCTGTTCAACCCGGCTCCTGACCGCACCTGGCACACGAAGGTCATCCGACTTCCGACGTGGGGACGAATGCCCTTAGACGCCCTCAGAGGAGATCATGACCCTCCTGCTCATTCACGCCCTCGCCACTTGGTTCATGATTGGGCTCATCTGGACCATTCAGACGGTTCACTATCCGCTCTTCGCCTTGGTCGGCAGTGGATCATTCCCTTCCTACGAAGCATCTCACACCCGGCGAATGGGCTGGCTGCTCGCAATCCCGGCTGGAGTCGAAGTGACCACAGGCGCTGCTCTGGTTTGGGTGAGGCCCGCCCCCGTCAGCCTCGACCTTGTCCTAGTCGGCGGGGCTCTGCTCGCGGTCATGTGGGTCATCACCGCCTTGATTCAGGTCCCACTGCATCGCAGGCTCTCGAGCTTCTGGTCAACCCACGAAATCGGACAGTTGGTGCGCTCCAACTGGATACGCACCGGCGGTTGGAGTGTCCGAGGCCTGCTCGTGATCGCCATGCTCTCGGCAGCCCTGACGAGTTGATTTCCAGTCGTAGCGCTAGCCGAGGACGCGACTGCTCTCGGCCAACAGTTGGTCGATGTCTGTGTCCGTCTCTTCGGACAGGATGCGACGAACTCCGGGCGATATCGCATCGAGCACGTTGACCAGACGGGTCAGTGCGGTTCGCTGAGCCTTCATCCTCGTGGCCTCATCGACTGGCGTGACGAGATCATCGACTATTGCACCTTCGGAGCGTGAGGCGACCAACGGATCTGGGATGCCCCTCATCCAAACCAGGGAACGTCGGCCAGGACCTCTTCCTTCGGTGATCGGCTCGACGGCAACTACGTCGTCGGATCGAATGTAGGTGCCGTAGCCAAGGGCCACGAGCTGGCCGGTCTGGATCCTCACATCAACCTCCTCTGGGTTGACAGTAGCCAGCCCGTCGAAAGCGATACAGAGCGGGATCTTTGTCGGGCTCAGGCAGCTAATCTCCCGCCCAGAGGCGAGGAGGCCCGACTCTCAGGGGCCCACTCATCTAGGGCGGCTCCGTGCCTCGCGACCGCCTCGGTTGATCTGACAGGTCGAGCGGTGAGGAAGAGACTCTCTCTGGGAGCGATCGAACAGTCGCAGAAGCGTCGGTCTCCGCTGATGTCCTTCGTGACCCGCCTGGTCGATCTCGGCAACTACACGGAGCACACCCCCGCCGAGTCCCGATGGGTGCGCAGCATCAACGTCGCCGGGATCGCCTCTCTCGCCATCAGCTTCTCGTATTCACTCATCTATGCGCTGTTCGATCTTGCCGCCCTCTGGCCGGTCGTCGTCACCAACCAGGTCTGGAACATCGGGTATGTCGCCATGCTCCGCATCAACGCCAGCGGCCGGCACCGCACGGCAGCCCGTTTTGCCGTGTTCATCGGATTGGCGAACACCCTCACCCCGGCCTACTTCCTGGGCGTCGGCAGCGGGGTCTATCTGTTCATAGTGCTCGTCCCCATGGTCGGGGTCTTGCTCAGTGGTCCTCGAGACACTCTGATGAGGGTGGCGGTGATCGTGGTCGGTGTGATCGCCTTCGTGGCCGCCCCGCTGGTCTTCGTCGATGCTCCCGACGTCTTGGCGGGATCGGCAGCCGAGCGGCTCCTCTTTGTCTCCTCGGCTCTTGGTGTCTCCTTGTTTGGCGCCTTCTTCTCGGTGTACTACCGATGGCTGGTCGACCAGGCGGAGGCTGCGCTCGAAGATGCCAGGTCGGTCTCCGAGCGACTACTCCTCAACATCCTCCCCGGCCCGATCGCCGAGCGGCTCAAGTCGGATGAAACCGCGATTGCGGACAGGATCGACCAGGTGACGGTTCTCTTCGCCGATCTGGTGGATTCGACCATGCTTGCCGAGCGGCTTCCCGCCGACGAGTTGGTCGCCCTCCTCGACGAGGTGTTCTCTGAGTTCGATGATCTCACCGAATCGCACGGTTTGGAGAAAGTTGCGACCATCGGCGACTCCTATTTCGCCGTCGCTGGTCTCGACGACTCCACCCCGCACCACGCATCAGCGGCCGTCGAGCTGGCTTTGGCCATGCGGGATGCAGTGGCCCGCTATGAGGTGCCTGGATACGGGAATCTCAGTGTCAGGCTCGGCCTCGCATCAGGGCCTGTGGTGGCAGGTGTTATCGGCAAGCGCAAGTTCCGCTACGACCTCTGGGGCGACACTGTCAACACCGCCAGCCGGATGCAGTCGCTGGGCGAGCCGGGCCGTATCCATGTGACAGCCGAAGTCCAGCGAGCGTTGAACGGCGACTACGAGTCGGTGGCACGAGGCGGGATCTGGGTGAAGGGAAAGGGGACCCTCGAGACCTATTTCCTGGAGAGGCGGACGCTGCGGTCGAGCCCGGACATCCACGAGCCCGAGCCGATCGCGGGCTGAAACGCGCTCAGGGAGCTCAGTTGGAGGGTCTGAGCTCGGCTATCGAGAACAGTCACACGGCCCTCTTCGCCCTCGTCCCGAATGGCGATTGGGATTGGGTAGAGCCCGGCCCGAAATCGCGAAGGATTCAGCGGGTTCCACCGTCCTCCGCCCGGGCCGTGCGATCGATCCACGCTTCGACCGGTTGCATCCGGTGCGCACACAGCGCTGGAGAAGGTCCCGAGCGGTCCGGTCCTCAAGTCCCACGACCTAGGGACCTTGTGCCCTGCAATCTCGGCTGCGGGCGATGCACTATGTGAAAAGTTTCACAAGCAACGATGAGGCCGAATGGTCTCAGAAAGAGAAAGGCAAGAGAGATGACAAAGCGTCTCCAAACCGTAGGAATAATCCTCGCGTTGGCTGGCCTGGGCTTCCTGGTCGCCGGCGGGGTTGCCTTCGCCCAGGTGCAGGATGGCTATGGCTCCCTGCAGTCCTTCAGCGAAGCGCAGAACGTGACGTTGTCGTACAACGAAGATGGCCAGCTGGTCGACAGGGGCACCACAGAAGGTGCCGAGGCGATCATGACATTGCTGACCGATGACTGGGGCTACCCGGTCGACATGGCAGAGCTCGACCCGGCCGACCCATTGGTCAACACGGACAGCGAGTACATGTATCAGATGGCCGTCATCGCATACCACGTCCTTCATGGGACCCAGACCGTGGTTCTCGACGAGGCTGTCGAGTACAACGGCGAGGTCTTCGAGGCAGGGACATACGAG
>QQVI01000156.1 GCA_003388545.1 Actinomycetota bacterium | reverse complement strand
ATGAGCCGGAGCACCGACCCGAATAGGTATCCGAGAGCCGCCCGCGGCTGGAGGCCGCCCGGCACCTCGATCGTCGGCCATCCGTTGTCGTGGCTCCTCGATCGCAATGCCCCGCCGGTCGTGACCAAGACGACGTCGAGGCCGCCGGAGTGTGCGTGGTCGACGACTCCTAGGGTTTCTTCGGTGTTCCCCGAATAGCTGACGCCCAAGAGAGTGGGTCGCACCCGCTCCACCCATCCCGGCAAGGGTGGGTACCCCTTGTGCCCATAGATCCCGACGGGAGTGTCGTGGAAGATTGCCTCTGCGAAGTCGCCGCCGATTCCGGAGCCACCCATACCCGCCACCACGAAATCGAGATTCGGAGCCACATCCGGTATTTCGACGTCGGCGGCCCAACGGAGCTGGGATCCCAAAGACCGGATCATCTCCAGCATGTCAGTCATCGTCGGAGCTCCCCTCGCTGTTCGGGAGCAGCATCACCGGGATCCCTTCCCTGACCGGGTAGGAGCGCCCACAGCTATCACAGATGAGGCGCGACTCCGCGACGTCCTCGGTCAGCTCGCCGCGCTCCGCCCGGCACACCAGGATCTCTGAGAGTATTGGATCGATGAGTCCCATCACGCCTCCGTCACGATTTCCCTCACACGTTCCACCATCGATGCGACGTCCTCGGAATCGTGTCCCTCGACATTGAGCCGTAGCAAGGGCTCGGTGTTCGAAGCCCTCAGGTTGAACCAAGTGTCACCCGTGTCGACCGACAAACCATCGAGACGATCGATCCCGGCGTCCCGGAAGGACGATACGACCTTTTCCATCGCAAGGTCCTGGTCGGCAACGGCGAAGTTGATCTCGCCAGAGGAGTGGTACCGCTCGACTTCCCGACGCAACGCGGATAGCGGCTCGCCCGCTTCGCTCATGACGCTGAGCATCACCAACATGGCCAGGATCCCCGAGTCGGCGCGGTAGTTGTCGGCGAAGTAGTAGTGGCCGGAGTGCTCGCCGCCGAACACCGCGCCAGTGTCCGCCATGACCTTCTTGATGAAAGAGTGGCCGACCCGGGTCCGGATGGGCGTGCCGCCCGACTCGCTGACGATCTCGGGAACCGCCCGGCTGGTGATGAGATTGTGGACGATCGATGCGCCATGGTTCCGCGCAAGCATGTAACGCGCAACGAGGGAGGTCACTGTGCTCCCGGAAACCGGCCGTCCTGCATCGTCGATGAAGAATGCGCGGTCTGCGTCACCGTCGAAGGCAACTCCCAGGTCGTAGTCGCCACGCCCCATCTCCGCTATGAGGTCGGCGAGGTTCTCCTCCTGCAGCGGATCTGCCGGATGATTGGGGAATGACCCGTCCGGCTCCAGGTAGATGCCGGTGAGCTCTGCGGCCATCCGATCGAAGACCTGTTCGAGGACGACCCCGGCCAGCCCGTTGCCGCCGTCGACGGCAACTCGGAGTTGTCCGATTGTCCCAGGGTCGACCACGTTGAAGATGTGATCGAGATACCCCGGGACCGGGTCGAACTGGATAACGCTTCCTCGCATCTCGACATCCGGTGGGGAGAACCCGGTGACCATGGCCTTGATGTCGGCAAGACCCGAATCCTCACCGACGGGCACCGCACCGGGCTTGCAGATCTTGAGGCCGTTGTACTCGGCGGGGTTGTGTGATGCCGTCACTACTGCGCCCGCTATCTCCCGTGCCCCTGAGTAGTAGTAGAGGACATCGGTTGGGATCTCACCGAGGTCGACGACGTTGGCACCGGCGGCCATGAGACCATCCATCAAGGACAGCGCGAGCTCCTCAGAGGAGGCCCGACAGTCGCGACCGACGGCACATCTGTCTGCGTCGAGAGCTTCGACGAGGGCAACGCCGATCCGGAAGTACAGCTCACTGTCGATGTCTCCCGTATCAGTCCGACCCCTTATGTCATAAGCTTTGAAGACCGCATCGGGGTTCATCGTCGTAGATACTAAGGCGGCTGGCGTGGTGGCCTAAGTCCTCCCGATATCTACACTTCGCGCCTCCCATGGCCCCGAAATTCTCCGTCGTCGTGCCCGTGTACAACGAGGCCTCGTTCATCCCAAAGGCGCTCCCTGCATTGGTCGCTGAAATGGAATCGCTCGGCGATGCCTACGAGGTGATCATCGTGGAGAACGGCTCCTCTGACGACTCCGCCCAAGCGGCACGGGACGCGGCCGCTGACGCTCCCGTAGAAGTCCAGTCGCTGGACAGCGCGGATTACGGCAACGCCATGTATCAAGGCTTCAAAGCATCGAAAGGCGAGTGGGTGGTCAATTTCGACATCGACTATTTCTCAGCAGACTTCCTGCGGAGGGTGGTCGCACTCGAAGACGTCGATCTGGTCATCGGGTCCAAGCGTGATCCAGGATCAGAGGACCGCCGTCCTTTGATCCGTCGCATCGCGACAAGAGTCTTCAATCTCCTCCTCCGCACCATCCTGCGCTCCCGCGTGTCGGACACGCACGGTATGAAGGCATTCAGCCGGGCCCTCATCGACGACCTCAACGATGAGGTCGTCAGCCGACAGGACCTGTTCGACACCGAGCTGGTGATTCGGGCTGAGCGCGCCGGCTACCGGATCGTCGAGGTGCCCGTGGTGGTAGAGGAGATGCGTTCCGCCCGTTCCTCGCTGGTGAAACGTGTGCCCCGTACCGTCCTAGGGCTCTTCCGAATCAGGAACTTGCTCCGTCCGTCCGGTGGCCCCTTCGGCGGCGGACCTCGATAGCGACCACTACTGCCACGAGTGCGAGCACTCCAAGGACGGTCAGGACCTTCCCTCCCGTCTCGGCCCACGTGTCGTTGAACTCGATCACCACATCCTCGGCGGTGGGGACCACAACCATGAGGGACGGCGTAGCGCGAAACGGGCCGTCGGCGCCAGTTGCCTCCCAGTTCGGGAAGTAGGACATCTTCACCAGGTGTGGCACACCGACGGCCTCGGTGCGAAAGGAGATCCGGTGGTCGTCGAATGAGATGTCGGAGACAGCGTCTTCGGGAGCGCCCGTGGGCACGGCTTCACGCTCGTCGAGGGACTCGATCCTCGGCCACGACTCCGGTCCGTCGGCAACCACCCACAGATCCAGGTTGTCCACATCGTCGTACCATTGGAGTGCCATATCGTGAAAGCTCGGCAGCGGCTCGCCGTCGGCGCCGATGACAGTCTCCGAGCCGATCAAAGCCGCAAGCGGCCCCCTCTCGGGAACCTCGTACACCGAGGGCACGAACTCGGCAGCCTCGACCAGTTGCGTTTCGGGAAGGGCGAAGATCCCGAACGGCCCGGATTCGGCGATCTTCGTCATGGATTCGAGCTCGTCGGCGGCCTGGCCTGCTTCCGGGGTGATGTTGACGTAGTACGAGACACCGTAGAGGTCGAGGTGTTTCAGGCCGCGCTCCAGTTGGAAGTTGTTGTAGCGGAGACCGGGGATGGGGTTGGAAGCGTTGAGGGACATCTCCGAGGAGTTGATGAAGTGAAAGGGCGTAGTGAGCGACGACTCGAAATAGAGGCCTTCCATCGATTCGTGAGAGTCTTGGGTCCAATACGGGATCAGCATTGGTGACATGGGCGTCCCGTATTGATTCCACTCGCTGTTCCCCTCCCACTGGACACGACCATCCGGGAGGCTGTCGATTTCGATCATGAGGGCCTCGTATTCGGGCCAGGGCCCTTTGGCTTCGTAGCCCTCGTAGTTCCACTTGGCCCAACCGTCCACAAAGGTCACACCCGAAAGGGCACCGAGGGCGAGAACGACCACGGCGAAGCTGACCAGGTAGTCACGAGTGCCCACCGACTCACCCCACCACAGCGATGCGACGAGCAAGAGCATCCCGCCCGCGACGAACAGGGTCCAAACCCAGTCAGGGAACTCCGCGGCATCGGCGGCAAGACCTGCACCAACAGCCGTGACAAGCACGATCAGGCCTCTGACCCATGCGATCGACGCTCGCGAGGGGAGACGACGGCTCGCCCAGACGACAGCAGCCCCAACCGCGACCGCGGCGAAGAAGGCCACGCCGAAATACCAGTAAGGCAAGAGTCTCCCGTTCCAAAGCTTCCAGCGTTGCCCGTCAAAGATCTCCGGCAGAAGCTCGGGGAGCACATTCGGGAGCGGGTAGTAGATCACCGGTAGAAGCGTCGCGGCGATCAGTGGGACAGCGCTGGTAGATCGCCGAACCGCCCAGACCGCTCCTGCGATAGCGAGCGGCAGCAAGAGCCAGAGCTCCACAGGGAAGATCTCCTCGAGACGGCTCAAGGGCGTCCACGCCATGTCCGACGTCAGCCCGATCCGCGCCAGCAGTGGCAGAGCCCAGAACGCAGCGATTGCGAAGCCCCAAACCCACACCAGCGGTGCACGGGTCACGCCCTTCTTCCAGCCGAGCACGAAAAGCGACGCAAAGACGATTACGAGCGTGGTGAGGATATGGGATAGAGCAGTCAGGGCAAGTGCGAGCGCCGCCCACTTCAGATAGCGCCGGTCGTCCCGGACGCCCCTGATGAGGAGCCCGAGGTACACAAGCGACAAGGCAAACGACCATGAGTAGGAGAACTCGCCGGCAAGGGACGATGCGATGTTGCCCCCGAAAATGTTGAAGCTCTCCATGAAGGCGAAGATGGCGCCGGATGTGGCGGCAACCACCGAGACCGATCTGGAGAGCCCTATGCAGCGAGCGTGGAAGTACGCGGCGAACGGCAGCCCGATCAACCCCAGCACGGTGACGAGCTTGAAAGCCACCCCATAGGGAAGGATGAGATCGAGCAGGACGATGGTCAGCGATGGGAGAGGGAAGTAGAAGTAGAAGGCAGGAAAGCCGGCAAACCAGTCATCGGACCACCCGAGGATTCGTCCCTCGGGCAGGAGTGTGTCCCTGAGGAAGGCCGGGCCAAACACGTGCGCTCCCATGTCTCCACCGGTGGGCGTGGTCGAAGTGAGCAGCAGCCACGGGTTCAGGATGATGAAGATGATCAGCGAGACGCCGGCGATGGCGATCACCGCCGGCCACCCCATGTTGGGCCTCAAACGGCTGAGCAGGCTCACGCCTTGTGTTCGCGGACCATCTCCAGGATCTGACTCAGGTCGACCTCCTTGTCGCCCTGGGTCCACCACTTCTCCTCACAGTGATGGCATGAGAAGAAACGGACTTGCTGGCCGTCGGGCAAAGTCTGGTCGATTTCAATCACATCAGGTGTTGAGCACTGGGGGCAGTCCATCGGCTCCGTCCATGTCTTGGGGGTGTGGTGGGTGACACTGTAAATGTGCACACTGTTTACAACAACGTTTCCTCGTCGAGTAGACGCCCTATGTAGCGACTGCGGCGTCGGCCGTTCTCGGTCCAATAGGCGTACCAATACGGCCCGTGAGGGCACTTGGTGCACCCCCGCTTCCCGCAACGCACTTCCTGCTGGCGAAGACTGACCTCGGGCTCGTTGTCCGGCTCGATCGCGCCCGAGCGCTCCAGCTGAGACCGGGTGAGTATGAGAAGACGACGCAACTCATGGTCGTCCAGATCGCGGACCGCATCGAGCAGATCGCGATCCAGAGCCATCAGGCCACTGAGAGTGGTGCGAACAGCCTCGTCGTCGTACGGCGGTCGGTGAGGGTCCACCCGTGGGGCGGCGTCATCCGGTCGCCGTGATTGGCACAGAGGGGGTAGCCGTATGGCTCACTGGCGGTGGTCATGTCATCGAGCCATACCGCGCTGTCCGTGTAATTGAATGTCATCATCACCGCGGCAGGAGAATTGCAGCGGGTACAGCTCACAAGCATGGCGCAGACGGTAGGAGTCGCTAGTTCCCCATTCAAGGATCAACGGCCGAAATCATTTCGTCGGGCTGACCTTCCCAGAGTCTCGCCGAACCTCTCTCTTCCACAAGGAGAGTCGATGGCACCCTGTCGATGGAGAGCCTTGCGAAGATTTCGGGGCTCTGCTCCCACGCGAGTTCAGTGTAACCGCTCGGCCCGAATCGGGTCAACATGACTTCCCGGGCCCTTTCGCAATCGAGGCAGGTGGCTGAGGTGAATAGGTATACGCCGGCTTCCAGATCAGGCTGGAAGACACGCCGGGACGAAGAGCGCGCCCTGATCCGCATCACCGTCACGGCCACGGCCACGACTCCCAGGACCGCGATCACGAGAATGAGCCGGACGACGGTTTCCGGCATCGCTCACTGCTCGGGTTGAATCGGGTGCCCACCGCTGAGGGCGATGGCATTGGCCGATTGGCCGACCCACATCGGGATCACCTGGCTGTCGGCGATCACTGCCACTCCGTGTGAGGGCACCTCGTCCAGGGTCACCTCGACCACGGCATTCGGCGGCAGCTCGACCACGCGCGATCTCGAATCGTCGCGTAGTTCGGTGACCGTCACTTGCGCCGGCTCCACGCCCACGTTCACCAATACGAGCCGCCCGGCAGTCCGACTCGAACCTGCTCCGGGCATGAGCCACTCGGCAGCAGACGAATCCAAAGCGGTCGCCAGAGCGATGCCCCCCTCACCACTCAACCTGGCGAACACCCCGACCGGAGCCGTCGCCACGACTCGAACTGCGATGGCTGCCGGCGACAAACTGCCCAAATCGACTATCTCTTGGCCCCCGGCCGCAACTGTTCCCTCGAGGGCGGCCTCTTCTAAACCGTTCGGCCCAAACACATCCACCTGGAACGCTACGTCCGACGGGGTTGCAGAAGCAATGACCAGCTCGCGGGATCCCGCATATACAGGTAGCGGTGCGTACCAGATCTCTTGCGGTGCAGCTGCGCGCCAAGTGGCCTGATCACCGTTTGCCTCCAGGCTGGCGCTGGTCACGACGCTGCCCGCGGTGACATCGACGACGAGGTTGAGACTCTCGCGGCCGGGCAGCAGCGAGCCGACATCAACCATCACCGAAGATCTCGCCGGGACCACGATCGAGCGGAGTGTGTCAGCCGACTCCCGCCCCGACTCCGAGAACGCGGTGATGTCGACCACAGCGCCCGCCGAATACGGGTTCATGAGGTTGATCTGAAAGATGCGGTCTTCGGTGGTCGTGCCACCACCAACTACCACCTGTCGATCGGGGATCCTCGAACAGAGCTCGGCCGAGAGAAGCCCGTTGCCTCTCGTGATCGAGGCGGCTGCCGACTCGGACACGGGGAACTCGACGAGGCCGGCTGCCTCGCCTACGGCGGCGATGCCTCCAACTGGCACGGCCACCGACCCCGAAGCCCCGGTCTCAAAGGTGGTCGATCCAACCGAGCCACCGCCGGAAAAAATCGAGATGCGACCAGAGCCAGCCGCGGTGGAGACGACATCGAGCTCGGAGCTCCTCGTTCCCCCCTCCTCCGTGGGGCAAATCGCAAGTGGGGGTGAGACCGTGCCTGGCACTGCGTCAGGTTGAGGCTCAGCTGGAGGAGGCAGCAAGATGGCGGCCGCCCCGAGGGCCAGAACGACGATTGGCGAGATCCACTTCACGTTCGCCTCCCCCGTCCGATCAACACGAGCACTAGCCCGGCGGCCAATGTGCCCAACGACACCCAGCCGAGAAGAGCGTTGGTGGGATGAGGTTGATAAGAGGCGACACCATTTGCGGCGGAGACGGTCGGGTGCCATTGCACTCGTTCGCCGTCGGGCTCCCATCCAGTTGTGTAGTTGATTGACAGCGCGACTCGACCGTCCGACTCGGGACCGACCCAATCGAGGCCGTCGCGTGTCCAGATGTCTCCCTCCTCGCCAAGAGCGATGGGTGCGGCCGTCGGGTTCTCATACACCCGAGCCACCTGGTCGAAGGGCAACGGAATGACATCGAGCTGGCTGTCCAACGCCGCGTCGATCGACGACGGTTCACCGTCGACGACAATCCAGCCGATAGCAAACTCGGAGAGCGCCTCACCCGGACGGAGGACGCCGCCCGTGGCAATGTCCTCGAGTGTGTCAGCGAGTGCCCGATCTCCAAGGCGCTCGGGAGGGAGCCAGACCTCGTCGTTTGTCGTGCCTTTCCCGTCCAAGACCCGGTACCAGACACCGGGACCGGAACGAGATGCACCCGGCACCAGATCGCGTTCTGTTGAGACGAAGAGAATGCGCCGGGGCGATTCGTCTTCGGCGAGCGACTCTGAGAAAGACAACTCGTCATTCACATCACCCTGGGGTAGCCCCATGGACCCGTTGAAGATCGAGCCGATCGAGAGAATGAGGATCGCGACCGAAGCGAGCGCCGACGCTATGGGCAGCACATCCAGCTTCACGCGGTCGAGTGACACGCCGACGACGATGGCTGTTCCGACCGAAGCAGTGACGAGTGTCGCCTCCTCGAAGCCGGGCCCGCCATAGCCCATTAGGAAGGCGACCAGGCCACCTAGTGCGAGAAGGCCCCCAAAGGCGGCGGCGCGCCTGTGTCTGCTCTCGTCGAGAAACAAGGGCAGCGCTGCCACGAGAATCAACCCAGGCCAGATCAAAGGCACGTCTAGGCCGAGGCGACGGCCGGCATCGAGCACCCATCCAGGGTCACCGGAGATGAAATTGGCAGCTGCCACTCCCCCAACGAGGGTCGCCAGCGCGAGTAGCAGTCGAGATCGCCGTCCTCCCTGTATCGCCCAGATGACCGCAGCCAGGACAGGAACGATGACGAGAAGGGGGGACACTGCCGCCGTGATCCACCCGATGATCAGGGCCCATCCGAGAGCCGAAAGGCGACTCCGACCCTCTTCAGTGGGGTGCA
>QQVI01000053.1 GCA_003388545.1 Actinomycetota bacterium | reverse complement strand
TACGACCCCCAACCGCCCGTTTAATGCCGGGCCGACGCGGCTCGGCCGGGGCTCCCGGACCGTGACCTATCCGGTACGACCCCCAACTGCCTGTTTAATGCCGGCCGACTTCGACGCGTTTGGTTCGCTTCAATTCTCGACTTAGCGTGATGGGCGATTCCTCTGCTGGCCGCTTCGTGGCCTTGTCTCCGCCGTCGAACAGGCGCCGGTCGGCCGGGGCTCCCGCACCGTGACCGATCCGGTACGAGCCCCAACCGCCTGTTTAATTGCGAAGTCGCTACTTCAGGCCGTCCAGGCTTTCGGGGTTCTCCAGGCTCGTCAGATCACCCGGGTCACGTCCCAGCGCGACTGCTTTGACAACCCGCCGCATGATCTTCGCTGAGCGGGTACGCGGCAGATCGGGAACCCAGCGCACGAGAGTCGGTCGGAAGGACTTGCCGAGCGTTCCGGCGATGCTCTCCCGAATCTCATCACCGAGTGCCTCGTCGGTCTCGAACCCTGGCGATCCCACCAGAAAGAGCCCGATGGTCTCGCCCTTGACCTCGTCGGGCATGCCGATGGCGGCAGCTGCCATGACTGCGGGGTGGGCCACTGCCACCGACTCGATTTCTGCCGGTCCAATCCGTTTCCCTGCGATGTTGAGGGTGTCGTCGGATCGCCCATGCAGGTACCAGAACCCGTCCTCGTCGACTTCGGCCCAGTCGCCGTGGACCCAGGTGTCCTCGAAGCGAGACCAGTAGGTGTCGATGTAGCGCTCCGGCTCCTTCCAGAAGCCACGGGTCATCCCTGGCCATGAGCCGCGAATGACCAGCTCTCCGACCTCTCCTCGAATCGAGTTTCCCTGGGCGTCGTAGACGTCCGCGTCCATCCCGAAGGACGGAGCTCCCAAAGAAGTCGGCTTGAGACCCTGCAGGATGTTGCACGACAGGATGCAGACACCCACCTCGGTCCCGCCGGAGATGTTCAGGATCGGGCGTTTGCTCTGGCCCACTTCATCGAACAGCCACATCCATGGCCTCGGATTCCAGGGTGATCCTGTCGAGCCGAAGGAGTGAAGCCTCGAGAGGTCGTGTTTGTGCGCCTGCTCGGCACCATGAGGTTGGAGAGCGCGGACGAGTGTCGGTGAAAGGCCGAGAATCGTGATCCCGAGGTTGTCCACCACCTTCCAGATGCGATCCGGCCCGGGATGGTCCGGGGCACCGTCGTAGGTGGCGATGGCCGCTCCGTTGGCTAGGCCGGCGACGACCATCCACGGGCCCATGATCCATCCCATGTCGGTAAACCACATGAGCACGTCATCGCGGGTGAGCTCCAGTTGAAACGCGCCTTCTTTTGCGATCGCCACGGTGAGGCCGGCCTGCACGTGCACGGCCCCCTTGGGTCGTCCTGTGGTGCCCGACGTGTAAGCCAGGAGAACCGGATCCTCTGCGAAAGTTCGAGAAGCGTCCGTCGGCTCGGCGGTGGCCATCTCGTCGTGCCACCACACGTCTCTCCCTTCGGTCATCGGAGTGTGGTCCCGGCCGGCGTAGTCGACTACCAGGACCTTCTCGATTCCACCGGAAGCCTCGATCGCACTGTCCGCCACTTCTTTCATCTCGACGAGGGCGCCACGTCGCTGGTATCCATCTGCACAGATCATCACCCTCGGCTTCGGGTCCTCGAGGCGGGTCGCAACCGCCTCCGCCCCATAACCCGAGAAGACCGGAATGAACATGGCCCCGATCCGTGCCACCGCTAGGAGAGCCACCACGGCCTCCTCGCTCATGGGGAGGTACACCGCGACTGCGTCACCCTTGACCACCCCGAGGCGAATCAAGGCGCCGGCCAGTCGTGACGTCTTGTCATGTAGTCCACCGAAGGTGAGCTCACGAATCTCGCCAGATTCCTTCTCCGAGCGCACGGCGACTCGGTCCGGGTCGTCGAGCCAGCGGTCGACACAGGCGACGCTCAGGTTGAAGCCGCCGTCTTTGAACCAAGTTGCCCAGGGATGGCCTCTAGAGGTGTCGCGCACGGACTTGTACGGGGGGTCGAATGGCAGCCCCAGGAAATCGACGCACGCCGCCCAGAACCACTCCGGGTCTTCAGAAGAGCGCCTGTTGAGCTCGGATAGGTCGTCGATGGCATGCTCCGCCATGAAGCGGGCGGTGTTGCTCTTTGCGATCCGCTCGGCGTCGGCAGTCCAAACTATGTCGAAACTCAAGTCACACCTCTCATGCATCACAGGCTAGAAGGCCCGTTCCCGGTGAAACCCACTTGTAACCTGACGATGGATGGAACCTATGGACCCCACACCTTCGCCTGCGCCGGCGCGCTCCGGGTCGACCTGGGCTGAAGACCAACCGCTGCGCCGTAGGGTTCTGACAATCCTCGGGCTATTGCTCGCGGTGGCCGCCCTGCTTTGGTTCGCCTTCCGGATCATGGATCTCCTCTTCATGGTCTTCGTCTCGGTCTTCGTTGCCATCGCGTTCGAGCCTCCCGTTCACACATTGGTGAAGCGGGGCTGGTCCCGAGGAGCCGCCACCGGGGTCGTCTTCGTGGCCGCGTTCGTCGTCGGAGTCATCTTCCTGGTGTCACTGGTCCCCGTCATCGTGAGCCAAATCGGCGATCTCATCGAGGCGATCCCTCGCTATGTGGCCGATACGACCGCCCTGGTCGAGGAGTGGTTCGGGTTGGACTTCACCCAAAGCGAGGTGAGTGATCAGGCCGATACCGTCCAGACGTGGCTCACCGAGAACATCGGGAGCGTGTTTGGTGGAGTCGTCGGGGTTGGGTCGACGGTCTTCGGATTCATCTTCTTCACGATCACGGTGGGCATCTTCTCGTTCTACATGGTCGCCGAGTTGCCCAAGCTTCAGAGGACCGTGCTCCAGATGATGCCCCAAAGCAGGCAACGCCGGGCCCTGGCCATCTGGGACACAGCAGTGGAGAAGATGGGCGGCTACATCTACTCACGCCTCATCCTTGCTGCGATTGCGGGAACCATCTCGGCTTTGTTTCTCACTTTCCTGAAGGTCCCTTTCAGCGTCCCGCTGGGGATCTGGATCGGCATACTCAGCCAGTTCATCCCCGTGGTGGGCACCTACATAGCCGCAATCCTGCCGGCGATAGTCGCATTGCCGGTCGGCCCGATTACGTCATTGTGGGTGATTGTTTTCTTCGTCATTTATCAGCAGATCGAGAATTTCCTGATTTCTCCCGCAATCACCGAGCGCACGATGTCGCTACATCCCGCGGTTTCCATCGCCGCGATCATCATCGGTGGCTCGATCCTCGGCCCGATCGGGATAATTCTCGCATTGCCCTTTGCCGCCATCATTCAGGCCCTTGTTTCCACCAGCTTTCGTCGGCATGAGGTGGTGGGGTCGGCCCAGCCGGAAGTCGCGTCAGACTGACAATTTGCCGACGACATCGTTTGTGATTGCGTCGGCGTCGCTTTACCTTTGACCGGTATCGGGATATATTCCCGGCGGCCCTTCTCAACTGTTTTCAACTAGCTTGGGGAGGTCTGAGGTGAAGAGCCCCCGGTTCGGATCCTTGAAGTAAGCCAAAAGGGAGGAAGAAAATAGTGCGATCCCTGCGCACAACGCGCGTCATTCGATGGATGTCGCTCCTCGCCGTTTTCGCTCTCGTGGCAGCCGCCTGTGGTGGCACCACCGGAGACACGACGACTACGGCCGCGGAGGAGACAACAACCACCGAAGCACCGCAAGAAACCACCACCACTCCACCTCCCGTGGAGGGTGACTGCCCGGACGCTTTCTGTGTGAAGTACAACATTCACCCGGATGCAGCCTGGGCTGATGGCACACCTGTGACCGCAGCAGACTTTGCGTTCACCTACGAGACCATCATGAACGACCAGCTGGATATCACCAGCCGTGAGGGATACAACAAGATGACGAGCTATGAGGAGGTCGACGACAAGACCTTCCTTGCCGTTTTCGGTGAGTTGTACGCCCCCTGGCAGACCCTGTTCAGCGCGATCATGCCCAAGCACGAGCTCGAAGGTAAGCCCTTCAACTCGTACTGGGACGACCTGATCACCCTTGGCTCCGGCCCCTTCGTAATGGAGGAGTGGGTCAAGGACGAGCGCATCGTTCTTCAGCGGAACGAGAACTACTGGGCATCGGAGGTCCCCCACACGGGTAACCCCCTCGGTGACGTTCAGACCCTGAACATCGTCTTCCTTGAAGACTCGCAGACCCAAGTCCAGGCCCTCAGGGGTCAGGAGATCGACATGTTCTACCCGCAGCCTCAGGTTTCGCTGGTGGAGGAAGTCGATGCAATCGAGGGTGTCGAGTGGGAAGCCGGTCTTGGTCCGGTCTGGGAGCACGTCGACTTCAACCACTCGGATCCGCTTCTCTCGCAGAAGTTCATCCGTCAGGCAATCGCCACCGGTATCGACCGTGACGCGATCGTCGAAGCCGTCGTCCGTCCCATCGCAGCAGACGCTCAGCCACTCGGAAACACCGTTTGGCTGAACACGAGCGCGAACTATGAGGACCACTTCAGCCAGTACGCCTATGACCCCGTAGCCGCTGAGGCCTATCTCACGGACAACGGGTGCGCCAAGGGCTCGGATGGCATCTACGAGTGTGACGGGCAGCGCCTGTCCTTCAACTGGGCCACAACGGCCGGTAACGAGGGACGTGAGCTCCAGTTCGCTCTGGCACAGGCCAACCTTGCGGAGATCGGTATCGAGGTCAATGCGGCCTTCGGTCCCGCCGCCGAGGTGTTCGCCGATGAGTTCATCTTCGGTGACTACACGGTCTGGCAGATGTTCAACTTCGCATGGGTCGGTTCGCCTGACCCCTCCGGTGGTAACACCATTTACTACTGCGAAGGTGGAGCGCCGAGCGGATTCGGTGACATCAACGTCACCCGCTACTGCAACGATGAGATGGAGCAGCTCGTTCGTGCAACCGACACGGAGGTCGACCCGGCCGCCCGTGCCGCCCTGTACAACCAGGCTGACGCCATCTACCTCGAGGACGTAGCGACCATCCCGCTGTACCAGAAGCCGACATTCTTCGCTTGGAATGCAGCCATTTCAGGCCCGAAGGACAACGCAACTCAGGTTGGTCCCTTCTGGAACGTCGGTGAGTGGACTGGCAAGGAGCTCATCACATTCGGTGCTGATCAGCAGCCCGAGTCGATGAACACCTTCGAGCCGGACGGCAACCTGTTTGCCGCTGGCATCGTTGCCACGGCTGTCTTGGAGGGTGCATACACCATCACTCCGGACTTCCGTTACGTCGAGCAGCTCATCACGAGCGCCGAGCCGATCGTCCCCGCGGGCGGTTGATCGACAGCGCTTGAACGACTGAAGAAGAGGGGGTCGCCTTCGGGTGGCCCCCTCTTCAACATCTCACCCGGCTGGGAGCTCCGGCAAGCTGGCCGGATGCCGGGTAGAGTGAGCAAGAGCTTCTGAGTAGGACGAGAGGCAGACAATGGGCACATTCATCGCACGGCGGTTGCTGTACAGCATCCCCGTTCTCCTGGCGGCGACGATCCTTGTGTTCTTCGGGATGACAGCCGTCACCGACCCGATCTCACAGATTCGGCTTCAGCCGAACGTGAGCCAGCAGACGATCCAAAACATCATCGACCGCAAGCACCTGGACGAGCCCGTGGTCGTGCAATACGGGTTCTGGCTTCGCGATGTCTTCTTCAACCAGTTCGGGAACACCGCGCTCGGTGACCAGCCCATCTGGCCCGACCTCTCCCGAGCCATCGGCAACACCATGCAGCTCGTCTTCATCTCCGAGTTGATCGCCGTCGTGCTCGCGGTGGTACTTGGCGTATTCTCGGCCAAGAAGCAATACAGCTTCTTCGACTACGCCACCACGACCATCAGCTTTTTCGGCTTTTCGGTACCCATCTTCTGGTTCGCCCTCATCCTCCAGGCTCTCGCTACATGGTTCTTCCTCGAAACCGGGTTCCGCTTGTTCTACACCTTTGGGCAATCGTCGTTCGCACCCGAAAACGCCTTCATCGATCGAATTCAACACATGGTCTTGCCGATCGTGACATTGTCATATGTGTCGATCGCGACTTATTCGAGGTATCAACGGGCTTCGATGTTGGAGGTCTTGCATTCCGATTACGTCCGCACAGCCAGGGCAAAAGGCGTCAAGGAGAGGGTTGTGACGATGAAGCACGCATTGCGCAACGCCTTGATCCCTGTGGTCACCATCGCCGCGTTGAGCTTCGGCGCGGTCCTTGGAGGCGCCGTGATCACCGAGACCATCTTCGCCTGGCCCGGGATGGGTAAGTTCTTCATCGACGCCCTGATACGCGGTGAGGTGTACACGCTCATGGCCTGGCTCATGGTCACGGCCGTGGCAGTGATCCTCGCCAACCTGGTCGCAGATATCGTCTACGGCTGGCTCGACCCGAGGATCCGCTATGACTGATCAGCAAGTCAGAAAAGACGACGAGATCGCCGAGGCACAGACTCAGGCGGTGATCGACTCCGCCCATCTCGAAGGTCTCGAGATCAAGTCGTTGACGCAATGGCAACTCGCAAGACGCAAGTTCTTCCAACACAAGCTGGCAATGACGTCCCTTGTGATCCTCCTGCTCGTCTTCCTCGCCGCGCTCTTTGCCGATTTCATCGCGCCTTATGACTTCGCCGAGCCAGACGTGCCCAATCGGTCGTCACCTCCAACTTTCGAAGGTCAGCACTACTTCGGCACCGACAAGATCGGGCGCGACTACTTCAGCCGCACCCTGTTCGGGACCAGGACCTCTGTCTACGTCGCATTCATCGTCGCTTCGGTCTCGACCGTCATCGGCGTGATCATCGGCGGCGTCGCCGGGTACTACGGAGGAGCGATCGACAACCTCTTGATGAGGATGACCGACCTGTTCCTGACGATCCCGTTCCTGGCGATCCTCCTCGTTCTGTCCGCGTTCCTGGGAGCCGGCAGCCCGGTCCGGGTCGCCTTCATCCTCGGATTCTTGTTCTGGACGGGGTTAGCCCGAATAGTGCGCGGCGAATTCCTCAGCCTGCGGGAGAAGGAGTTCGTCGAGGCGGCGAAGGTCTTGGGGGCCTCGGACAGCCGGATCATCTTCCGGCACATCCTTCCCAACACACTGGGGCCGATCATCGTCAACGCCACGTTGACGGTGGCGGCAGCCATTCTCGTGGAAGCGGCGCTGAGCTTCCTCGGGTTCGGCGTGCAGCCTCCGTTCCCGGCTCTCGGTGTTCTCATAGCGGATGGCCAGGACTCGCTGACGACGCTGTGGTGGCTGGCAACATTCCCCGGCCTGACCATCGTCTTGATTGCTCTCTGCATCAACTTCGTTGGTGACGGCCTTAGAGACGCCTTCGACCCCAAACAGCGCGTCAAGTGACGGAACCGGTCCTCTCGATCCGCGACCTCGTAGTCGAGTTCGACACGACCGACGGTGTCGTTCATGCCGTGGATGGGGTCAGCTATGACGTCCATCCGGGCGAGACGATGGGTGTGGTGGGCGAGTCGGGCTCGGGAAAGAGCGTGACGGTGATGGCCGCCCTCGGGCTCATCCAGATACCCCCGGGTCGCATCGTGAACGGCGAGGTCCTGTACAAGGGTCGCAACATCCTCGGCCTCGACGAAGACGAGCTCCGGAAGATCAGGAACAAAGAGATCGCCATGATCTTCCAGGACCCGATGACCTCGTTGAACCCCGTCTTCAAGGTGGGGGACCAGATTGCCGAGGCTCTCCTGGTACACGACGACAAGCTCACCGACGACGCTGCCCGAAAGCGCACTGTCGACCTCTTGGAGATGGTGGGTGTGCCCAACCCTGACCGGCGGTTCGACCAGTACCCCCATGAGTACTCCGGAGGCATGCGGCAGAGGGCGATGATCGCAATGGCAATGGCCAATCAGCCATCGGTGCTGATCGCCGACGAGCCGACCACTGCACTCGATGTCACGATCCAGGCTCAGGTCCTCGAGGTGATGAAGGTCGCCGCGGAGGAGACCGGTGCCGGCACGGTGATGATCACCCACGACCTTGGTGTCGTTGCAGAGATGGCCGATCGTGTGACCGTCATGTACGCAGGCCGTGTCGTGGAGTCCGGCACGGTGGACGAGATCTTCCACAACCCGAAGCACCCTTACACCCTCGGCTTGATGATGAGCCTGCCCAGGGTGACCGGAGAGATGCAAAAGCTCCTTCCCATCCCGGGGAACCCGCCTTCGGTGATCAGTCTCCCACCCGGATGCGCCTTCCATCCCAGATGTCGGATGTCGGAGGGACGCGAGTTGTGCCGTACGAAGGTCCCGGAGCTGGTCGAGGCGTCACCCGGCCATATGAGTGCGTGTCACTTCCCGGATGAGGTGGCAATCGAAGCGAAGCGGGAGGCAAGTGTGACAGGTCTCGAGGTTTAGCCTTGGTAGCCGAAGAGAAGATCACCTACGAAGATCAGGGCGCGGCCGCGAATGGCGTCGTTCTGAGCGTCAAAGACCTGAAGATGCACTTCCCTATCAAGGAAGGGCTACGTAGGAAGACCGTGGGGCATGTCTATGCCGTCGATGGTGTCTCATTCGATGTCGGCCACGCCGAGACGCTGGGGCTGGTTGGTGAGTCGGGATGTGGCAAGTCGACCACTGCCCGAGCAGTCATTCGTCTTCTCGATCCGACGGACGGTGAGATCAACTTTCTCGGAACCGACATCACCAGGATGTCCCGCAAGGACCTGCGTCCTATCCGCCGGGACATGCAGATCGTGTTCCAGGACCCATACGCCTCGCTGAATCCTCGGATGACCGTGCGAGAGATCGTGGCCGAGCCGCTCAGGATCCATGGGCTGTACGAGGATGGTGGAGAGGATCGCGTCGCAGAGCTCCTGCGCACCGTCCAACTGTCTCCTGAGCATGGAAACCGGTTCCCCCACGAGTTCTCCGGCGGCCAGCGCCAACGTATCGGGATCGCCCGCGCCCTGGCACTCAAACCGACG
>QQVI01000087.1 GCA_003388545.1 Actinomycetota bacterium | reverse complement strand
GATTGCGGCGTCAGCCGGTGAGCCGCCGTCGAAATACGCCTGTCGGAAGGCCTCGCGCTGGAAGAGAGTCGCCCGAAACGCCCTGGTGAAGATCTTGGTCACGGCGGCGGAGGTTAGTGGTCAGCGACGGAGACGCACTCTTTCGACACTGTGATCGGCCGCCTTCTCCAGTATCAAGCTGGCTCTCTCCTTCGTCGGGAGGATGTTCTCGATGAGGTTCTTCAGGTTCACCGATCGCCAGATCTCGGATGCGACCTCCGTCGCCTCCTCATCCGTCAGCTTCGCGTACTTGCTGAAATAGGCATCAGGCAGGGCGAAAGCGGTATCGCGCAAGGCGAGGAAACGCTCGAGATACCAGGTCTCGATGTCGGTGGGATCGGCGTCTACAAAGATGGAGAAGTCGAAGTAGTCGGATACGAAGGCTCCCGATTCGCCGGCTTGCAACACGTTGAGGCCCTCGACGATGAGGATGTCGGGACGCTCGATGACACGCACCTGTCCCGGGACGATGTCGTAAGCGACGTGGGAAAGCGACGTGGGAATAGACGGGAACCTCCAGCTCGGTTTCACCGGCCGCCGATCTGGCTACGAACTCCAGTAGCGCCTTCCGGTCGTAGCTCTCGGGGAATCCCTTGCGATCGATGATGCCCCGATCCTCGAGTGTCGCATTTGGCAACAGAAAACCATCGGTTGTGACCAGCTCCACTATCGGGTGCTCGGGCCAGCGCGCGAGCATCGTCTGCAGCACACGGGAGATGGTCGACTTTCCGACCGCGACCGAGCCGGCGATCCCGATGATGAACGGGGCGGGCACCGGTGGAGTCCCCAGGAAAGTCTCGGTGACCGTCCCGAGTTGTGAGTGAGCTTTGACGTGAAGGTTGAGCAAGCGCGACAGTGGCAGATAGGTTTGCTCCACCATCGCCATGTCGAGGTTGACGCTGATACCTCTTATGTCTTCGATATCGGCCTCGGTCAGGGTCAGCGGCGTGTTGGCTCGCAGTGCTGACCACGAGGTGGTGTCAAAGTCGATGTAGAAGGGCGATGTCACGTTCGATGCGGAGGTTAGAAGCTTGCACACTCGTACACTGCGCCCCGTGAGAAGCCTCCTCTCCTGGATCGTCACCGTCCCCTTTCTGCTCGGGTTCGGCCTGCTGCTCTTGTTCTTTGACATATTGGGTCGACTCGTGCGCCCCTTCTCTCTTCGAGGCTTCGAGTGGGTGATGGCCTGGCTGCAATGGTCGCTACTCGGCCGCTACTCGGCCTGTTTCGCCTGTTCGGTACCGACATAGAGGTCGAGAAGCCGGACGACCTCGCTCCGGGCACTGGTTACGCGATCCTCTCCAATCACCAGAGCATGCTCGACATAGTGATGATCGGTGGGCTACTCGTCTCGAATTTCCCCAAGTACGTCGCCAAGAAGGAGCTGAGCAACTGGATCCCCTCGGTCTCGCTGAACCTGAAGTGGGGAGGCAACGCCGTGATCGACCGCAGCGACGCCCGCCAGTCGATCCGAGCCATCAAGGAAATGGCGCAGACTGCCCAGCAGAGGGGCGTTTCCGTAGTGATCTTCCCCGAAGGAAAGAGGTCACGTGACGGGTCACTCCTCCCCTTCAAGACCGCAGGTGCACGCAGCCTCCTGGCCGCGGCCGACCAGCTACCGGTTGTTCCGGCGCTCATCTCCGGATCATGGCGCCTCAACCGGCTATTCCCCTTCCAACCCGGGTCAAAGGTGAAGATCATCTTCGGGAGCCCGCTTGGTCGCTCTCCAGGCGATGAGATGGAGAAGATCGACCAAGTCAGAGCCTGGATGACAGCTCGCAGCGCCGAACTCGAACAGGTCAGTTCTCGCGAAATCCGCTAAATCACCACCAAGAACGACCGATATGAAGGTGGTGACACAGTTTCAGGCCTCCCTCATCGCCTCCGGCGACCCTCAACCCTTGCCCACGACCGTTGAGCTCAAAGAGGGCAAGCTCTCGATCGCATCAAATGGCCAGGCATTGGGCGACTGGCCCTTGGAGACTCTCGAGTTCGAGAGAGTGGTAGGTGGTGTGAAGCTGACCCTCGATGGAGAGGTGGCAGTGCTCAAGCTCACCGACTCCGATCAGTTCCATCGACAACTCGTAGAAGAGAGCTCGACGGACACCACAACCAAGACCAAAACCAAGACCGAGAAGCGCAAGACCAAAACCAAGACCGAGAAGCGCAAGAAGGACAAGAAGGTCAAAGAGACGCGAGCGTCGAGAAAAGCCAGAGAGGAATCCGCTCCCGCCCGCGAGGCCTCAACGGCTAAAGCGGAGGCAGCCGACAAAGACGGTTTCCTGGAGAGGCTCGACGAGAAGCTCGAGGTAGCCAGCAAGAAGTGGGACCGCTATCTCCCCGACTGGGCATTCACCCGCGGAGGTGTCGCCGTCGCCTTGCTGCTCTTGATCGCGATTCTGGTCTTCAGGGTCTTCTTCTCGTATCTCTTCTTGATCGTGGCTGCGATCGGCATGATCACGAGTGCGATCGCCCTACTCGATCAGGTCATCGCTACCAGGATCTTCCGCGGCGGGTTCACCCCGATACATGGCCTCATCGGTTCGATACATGGCCTCATCGGTTCGCTGGTGCTCGTGCTGATAAGCCTCCTGTTGGCTGCCCTGTAACGCAAACGACTCAACCAAAAAGAAGCCGCCCCGGAGCTCCGGGGCGGTTTCACATTCGGGACTCAGGCTCTCAGACCAGCTCGATGATGGCTTCCTCTGTGGAGTCGCCACGACGTGGGCCCAGCTTCGTGATGCGGGTATAGCCGCCGGCGCGCCCCTCGTATCGCGGAGCGACCTCGTCGAAGAGCTTGGACACGGCCTCACGATTGCGGATGTCCTTGAGAACGATCCTCTTGGCGTGAAGCTCACCGCTCCGCGCCTTGGTGATCATCTTCTCCGCGTAGGGTCGAAGCACCTTTGCCTTGGTCAGAGTGGTCGTCACCCGGCCATGCAGGATCAAGTCCGACGTCATCTTCTCCGCGTAGGGTCGAAGCACCTTTGCCTTGGTCAGAGTGGTCGTCACCCGGCCATGCAGGATCAAGTCCGACGTGAGGTTCGCCAGGATCTTCTTCTGATGGGAAGGAGAGCTCCCGAGCCGGGGCCCCTTGCGTGGGCGTGGCATCAGGAGGAGCTGCTTCCGGAATCTGCGAGGCTCAGGCCGAGCTCATCGAGCTTGGCTGTCACCTCGTCGAGGCTCTTCTGGCCAAAGTTGGTGATGTTGAGCAGGTCGTCAGACGTCCGCTCCACGAGCTCACCGACCGTCTTGATCTGGGCGCGACGCAGGCAGTTGCGGGGACGCTCCGAGAGGTCGAGGGCTTCGATAGGCAGCTCGAGGTCGGGAGACGTCGTGGTCTCGATCTGCACCTCCCCGAGCTCCAGACCCTGACCCTCGCCGATGTCGGCGAAGAGACCCATCAGTTCCCTGAGCGTCTTACCTGCCGAAGAAACCGCCTCGGTGGGATCGATGGCACCATTGGTCTCGATGTCGAGGACCAATCGGTCGAAGTTGGTCATCTGACCGACCTGGGTGTTCTCGACTTTGTAAGAGACTTTCCTGACCGGAGAGAAGATCGAGTCGACGGGAATCACTCCGATTGTCGAGGAACCGCCCTTGTTGGCATCGGCCGTCCGATAGCCAACGCCCGGAGACACAAGTAGCTCCATCTCGAGACGACCGTTGGCGCTCAAGGTGGCGATGTGGGCATCGGGGTTCACTACTTCGACTCCGGCCGGTAGCTTGAGGTCGCCGGCCGTCACCTCTCCTGCACCTTTGGCGGACAGGTAGAGAGTCTCGGTGTCGTGGCCATCCATGCGGACGACGATCCGCTTGATGTTGAGGATGATGTCGACGACGTCTTCGACCACCCCGGAGACGGTCGAGAACTCGTGCTCCACGCCTTCGATCTGGATTGTCGTGATGGCTGCGCCCGGGATGCGGGAAAGCAGCGTGCGGCGAAGCGTGTTGCCGAGGGTGTAACCGAAGCCTGGCTCTAGAGGCTCGACGATGATCCGCGACCGGACATCGGAGATCGGCTCTTCTTCAATTTGGGGACGCTGAACGATCAACAAGAGTTACCTCACTTAGAGTAGAGCTCGACGATCAACTGCTCGTTGATGGCCGTGTCTATTTGGTCCCGACGGGGATGGTCTTTCACGACCACCTTTCGCTCACCGGGGTCGACTTCGATCCAGTCCGGCACCACACGATCCTGGGTGTCTACCGAATGCTGGATAGCAATCATGTTCTTGCTCCGCGATAGCAATCATGTTCTTGCTCCGCTCCTTGATGGTGACCACGTCACCGGGGCGGACCTGATAAGACGGTATGTCAACCTTCTTGCCATTGACGAGAAAGTGGCCGTGGTTGACGAGCTGGCGGGCTTGCGGCCGCGTCGCAGTCAAACCCGAGCGCCAGACCACGTTGTCGAGGCGCTGCTCGAGCATCTGGAGGAGAACATCACCGGTGATCCCAGGACGTCGTGCCGCTTCTTCGTAATAGCGACGGAACTGACGCTCCAACACGCCGTACATGGTGCGCAGCTTCTGCTTCTCGCGCAGCTGGATGAGATAGTCGCTCTCCCGGATCCGACCGCGCCCGTGCTGGCCTGGAGGATATGGGCGGCGATCGACGGGGCACTTCTTCGACTGGCAAAGAGGAGTGCGGGCGCGTCGACACGCCTTGTGACGGGGGCCTGTGTAGCGAGCCATCAGCCGCGTCTCCGCTTCTTGGGACGACAGCCGTTGTGGGGCATCGGGGTCACGTCCTTGATGTAGGTGACCTCCATCCCCATGTTCTGCAGTGTCCGGACGGCGGTATCACGCCCTGAACCGGTTCCACTGACGATCACGTCCAGCTTGCGGATCCCATGCTCGCCGGCGCGGCGAGCCGCCTCCTCGGCTGCGACTTGAGCAGCGTACGGGGTTGACTTGCGGGATCCTTTGAATCCCACAGAGCCCCCCGACGTCCACGCCACCGAGCCGCCATTGACGTCGGTGATGTTGATGATCGTGTTGTTGAAACTCGCCTTGATGTGCGCCTGTCCGTGGGAGATGTTCTTCCGCTCCCGGCGGCGCACTCGTTTGCTTCCTGGTTGACTTGCCACCGATGAACTCCTACTTCGTGACCTTCTTCTTGCCGGCTATCGCCACGCGGCGGCCCTTTCTCGTTCGGGCGTTGGTGTGGGTGCGCTGGCCACGAACAGGGAGCCCGCGACGGTGGCGGATGCCCTGGTAGCTGCCGATCTCGATCTTGCGCTTGATGTTCTGCTGCACTTCGCGGCGCAGGTCTCCCTCGACCTCGAAGTTGGCTTCGATGTGCCGGCGGATCCGTGTCACCTCGTCGTCGGTGAGTGACCTCACCTTGGTGTCGGGGTCGATGTCCGTCTCGGCGCACACCTGTTGGGCCCGGCTGAGGCCGATGCCGTAGATATAGGTGAGCCCGATCTCGAGTCTCTTGTCTCGTGGGAGGTCGACTCCCGCAATACGTGCCACTGGTTAAATCCTCATCCTTGACGCTGCTTGTGACGGGGGTTCTCGCAGATCACCCAGACGCGGCCACGACGTCTGATGATCCGACACTTTTCACACATTCTCTTTGTGGAAGGTCTTACTTTCACTGGTTACTCCAAAAGCTCTCGTCTCGCAGCAATCAGACGGAAATAGCCGTCATGGCGCGAGTGTCGCCAGGCCACACCACGACCCCTCTTGGAGGGTGACTAGGTGTCCTGGATCGAATAGTGGTCTCCGACCCACAAATCGGGAGGGGAGACCCCCCGAATAGTGGTCTCCGACCCACAAATCGGGAGGGGAGACCCCCAAATGTTAACCACGGCTGGCTGCCTCCTCAAATTCCACGGGCACAGGCTTCTCGCCGGCCGTGAAGATCATCGGCCCATCCGGCGTTATGGCCACGGTGTGCTCCCAATGGGCCGAAAGCGTCCCATCGGCGGTCCGGACTGTCCAGCCGTCGGGATCGACCTTGGTGTGCCGCTTACCAATGTTGAACATCGGCTCGATGCACAGAGCCATGCCCTTTCGGAGCTTCATGCCGCTGCCTGGCTCCCCGTAGTTGGGCACCTGGGGCTCTTCGTGCATCTCGCGGCCGATCCCGTGGCCTACGTACTCCTCGACGATGCCGTATCCATGGGCGCTACCGATCTCAGCGACGGCAGCTCCGATGTCACCGAGACGATTCCCAGACCGAACCTGGCGAATGCCGGCCCAGAGTGCCTCTTCGGTGGTCTCGATCAAATGACGGGCTTCTTCGGTGATATCCCCGATTCCGATCGTGAACGCGGCGTCGCCATGGAAGCCCTGGTAGATGGCCCCAGCGTCGACGCTGAGGATGTCGCCCTCCTCGAGCCGATACTCATTGGGTATCCCATGAACGATCACGTCGTTCGGCGAGAGGCAGAGTGTCGCCGGGTACGTCCCGTGATAGTTGAGGAACGACGACGTGCAGCCATGGTCTTCGATGATCTTCGCCGAGATTTCCTCGAGCTCGAGGAGGGACACGCCAGGAGCTGCCGCCTCGCGCACGGCCTCGTGGATGGCAGCGACTGTCGCCCCTGCCTTCTCCATCTTGGCAAACTCCCTACGGCTCTTGATCGTGATCATCCGATCGCGCCCCCTATGCGTCCGTCGCAGTGGATTGTCGGTGACTTCGTCCACAGGTCCGATGCCGTCCACCTCGAGAATCAGGCCTCTCCGGCCATAGACATCGAGCAGAGGGGCCGTCTGGTCCTGGTAGACATGGAATCGCGTCCGAATGGTCTCTTCGGTGTCATCGGCGCGCCCCCTGGCGAGCAGGCGCTCCACCAGTTCGTCCTCGTCCACGTTGAACACGACAACGTGATCGAGGCCATCTTCCCCGATCAGACCGTCGAGGGCCTCCACCTGGGCGGCCGTCCTGGGAAAACCGTCGAGGATGAAGCCACCCTCTGCGTCGTCCATGGCCATCCGGCCTTCGAGCATCGAGACTGTGATCTCGTCGGGCACATAGCCCCCCGAGCGCATGATCTCATCGACCTTGCGCCCGAGCTCGGTGCCGGTGGAGACATGATGACGGAACATGTCGCCCGTGGAGATGTGCGGGATTCCGAGCGCATCGGCGACGCGCTGCGCCTGAGTCCCCTTCCCGGCTCCAGGAGGCCCAACGAACAACAACCTCAAGTGAGGATTCCCTCGTAGTTGCGCATGGTGAGCTGGGACTCGATCTGCTTCATCGTCTCGAGGGCCACACCGACCACGATGAGGATCGAGACTCCCGAGAATGCGATTGCGATGCCCCAGATGGCGCCGGCGATGGCCGGCAGCACAGAGATCGTCGCGAGGAAGAAGGAGCCGGGCAGGGTGATCCGGTTCAGAATGAACCCCAGGTGCTTCGAAGTCTGGCGACCGGGCCTGACACCGGGGACGAACCCACCCTGGCGCTGGATCATCTCGGCCTGCTTCTCGGGATCGAACTGGATTGCGGTGTAGAAGTAGGTGAAGAAGATCACGAGGGCGAACAGGATGAGGATGTACCACCAGCTCACGCCCTGGGCGGCCCCTCCGAGGTTCTCGTCGATCCACCGGAAGACGGTCTGCACCCAGGCTGCGTCGGAAGGTATCGCCGTGATGATCAGCGACGGGATGAGCAGGACCGAAGTGGCGAAGATGACGGGGATGACGCCGGCCGTGTTCACCTTGAGCGGTATGTAGGTCGACTGGCCACCCATGACGCGACGGCCACGAACACGCTTCGCGAACTGGATCGGGATCCGGCGCTGACCCTGGTCGACATAGATGATCGAGACGATCATCGCCAGGAAGACGAGCATGATGACCACGAACCGCATCGGGAGCCCCGCAGCCACCGTCTGCCCCCATATCTGACCGAAGATGAAGGGGAACTGGCTCAGGATCGAGACGAAGATGATCAACGACATCCCGTTCCCGACGCCTCGCTGGGTGATGAGCTCACCGAGCCACATGACCATCGCCGTGCCGGCGGTCATCGTCAGAACGATCAGGATCACGCGAGCGGGCGTGTAGTTGGGGATCAGGTCGATCCCGTTGGTGAAACGACCCGAGTGGAACAGGAACGTGAAGCCGGTCGACTGGATCAGCGCCAGCACGACGGTGACATATCGAGTCCACTGAGTGATCACCTTGCGTCCGGACTCTCCCTCTTCCTGGAGAGCTTGCAGACGCGGGATGACCACTGTCAGGAGCTGCATGATGATCGCCGCGGTGATGTAGGGGATGATTCCCAGAGCGAACACGGAGAACTGCTCCAGCGCCCCACCGGAGAACAGGTTCAGGAGCCCGTAGATCCCACCTGCCTGCTGCTGCTGTTGGAACAGCTGGACGGCATCGAGATCGATGCCGGGCACCGGGATCGTGGCACCGAGCCGGTAGACCCCGAACATCGCGAGCGTGAACAGGATCTTCGCCCGAAGATCCGGGATCTTGAACATGTTTCTGTAAATGGAGAGCATTCGAGTCCTAAGAGTTCGCTGTCAACGGCTCGAGGTCAGAGGACCTCGGCCGTCCCGCCTGCCTTTTCGATCTTCTCGTCTTGCTGAACGCGTGCGCCTTCACGGTCAGGGACTTGTCGAGGTCTCCCTCGGCAAGGACCTTCACCTGCCCGCGCTGGTGGATGAGACCACGCTCCCGCAGAGTCTCGGGGGTCACTTCGCTCCCGGCCTTGAACTCGTCGAGCTCTCCCACGTTGATCACGAGGTAAGGCTCCTTGTTCGGGTTCTTGAACCCGGGGAGCTTGGGAAGTCGCATCGCGAGGGGGGTCTGGCCACCCTCGAAACCGGGACGGAGGGTGTTGCGAGCCTTCAGGCCCTTGGTCCCACGTCCAGCGGTCTTGCCCCGGCGGCCACCCTCACCACGACCAACCCGGATCTTCTTCTTCTTCGATCCTGGCGCCGGAGCGAGGTTGTGCAGTTTC
>QQVI01000116.1 GCA_003388545.1 Actinomycetota bacterium | reverse complement strand
CCGCTCGGTGCGGTCGCGAATCGGGCTGGTCTCTCACATCCCAGGCTTGTTCGAAGAGCTGACCCTGCGGGAGAATCTCGTGCACTTCGCTCGTCTCACTGGGCATCCGGAACATGTTGTTGACAAGGCAATCGACGTGGTGGGCCTCACGCGATCGTCTGATCGAGCGGTTTCTGCCTCCAGCTTCGGGATGAAGAGGCGAGCTGAGATCGCCTGGCTACTCATCGCAAAACCGGTCCTGCTCCTTCTCGACGAAGCGCGCTCGGGTCTCGACGGAGATGCCCGCCAGCTGATCGATGTCTTGAGTGATCGGACCTTGAGCGCTGGCGGAGCGGTCGTATCGGTTTCTCACGAAACAGATGGGCTGAGCACTGGGGTCTCCGAGGTTCACGAGCTTCGTGCAGGTTCACTGGAGGTGTTGCGATGAGCCTATGGAGACAATCGCTCGAAGTGAGTCGGGTCGATCTCCTCGTCGAACGAAGGCTCGGCGACACCTACAGAATCGTCCTCCCATTTGCCGTCGTCGCCATGATGATCTTCTCACTGGCGCTCCCGTCGAGCGTCACAGACATCGGGGATGTGGGCGTGGCAGTCTTCTGGGCCGTGGCGATTCTCTACGGGATGCAGGTCGCCCTTCGCACATCGCTCACCGAGACACAGCAGCGCCGCGACACCGTCATGCTGCTCGGGCTCGATCCGGCGGCGAGGTTCGCCGGGAGGTCCATGGCCGCTTTTGTGCTGCTATCGGCCTTTATGGGGATCCTCCTGGTGGCCATGATCCTCCTGTTCAGCCCTGAACTCCCCCGCGGCTGGTTGATTGCAACGCTTGGAGCGATTCTGCTGGCCTCTGCGGGGCTCGCCATGCTCGCGGTCCTGGCGGGCGAGGTCTCGGCCGGGCTACGGAATCGATCAACTCTTGCGCCACTGATCATTGCCCCGTTGGTGGTGCCTCTGGTTATCGGCGCATCTCAGGTGCTCGAATCTATTGCCCGAGGGGACGGTATCCTTGTCTGGATTCTGCTTCTGATCACAGCCGATCTCGCACTGCTGACCGTAGGAGTCGGGCTCGCCAAACCGCTAGAGGAAGCATCACGATGAAGCGTGTCCAGATAATGCTCTTGATCGCCGCGCTGGCTCTGGCAGCTGGCGCTCTTCTCGCCTATTCAGCACCGCTGGACCGCCTACAGGGAGAGTTCACCCGTCTTCTCTACGTACACGTCCCGACACTTTGGATCGCGTTTCTCGCCTTTGGGCTCACCGCCCTTGGCTCGGTGATGTACCTGATCCGAAAGAAGGAGCGCTGGGACCGTCTCGCAGCCGGATCAGCCGAGCTCGGGGTCCTCTTCTCGGTAGTTGGAGTCTTCACCGGGATGGTCTGGGGTCAAGCCGTGTGGGGGCAGGCCTGGGACTGGAGCGACGCCAGGCTGGCAACCACCGCCGTCATGATCTTCGTCTATATCGGGTACCTCGCCCTCCGGCAGGCAACAGCCGATCCTGAGAAGAGAGCACGTCGCTCTGCCATCCTCGGCACGATCGCCGTGGTTCAGGTGCCCCTCGTCTACTTCTCGGTGAACCTATGGAGGACGCTGCATCAGACCCAGTCGATCCGGCCGGATGGCACGACGATGGACCCGGAGATGCTCGTTGCGCTGCTGGTGAACGTCGGTGCGTTCTCTCTGGCCTTCATCGCCCTCCTCATGGGGCGCATGCTGGTGACGCGCCTGGAGCTTGCCGCTGGGGCGGACACCGAGCTGGCCGGAGACACCGTGTCACCTCCACGGCTATCGGAGATCGAAGATGTCTGACGCATTGATCGTTGCCGGGACCTACGTCGTGGTCTACGGAGCGACCATCGGCTACGCCGTCTACCTGCACAGACGCAGGAAGAAGGCAGAGCAACCCGCCGGTCGTTGATGGAGCATCGAAGCCTCGTCCTCTTCGGAATCGGAGGAGTCATCGCTCTCGTGGTGGCGATGTCGATCATCGGTCTCGATGACAACCTCACGTACTACCTGTATCCCACCGAGGCTGTGGAACAAAGAGACGACTTCCCTGACGGGGAGCGCTTTCGCCTGGCCGGCAATGTGGTCGAAGGGAGTCTCGTCGAGGTCGGCGACGGAAGCGGCTTGTTCTTCGATGTGACTGACGGAGGAGCGACGATCTCGGTGAGGCTCACCGACACGCCCCCGGCCTTGTTCGATGAGACCGTCCCCGTCCTGCTCGACGGCTCGTGGGACGGCAGCGTCTACGTAGCGACCAACGCGCTGATCCGGCACGACGAGAACTACGTCGTCCCCGAAGAGGGGACTTCGGTAGAGGACTGATGCTCCTCTCTCTGCTCGGCACTGCCGGGATCGCCGCAGGCCTAGCCGGAGCGATATTGCTCGTGTATCAGTCTGCCGGGGCCGCCCGTTCTGACGCCACTCCGGTGGCACTCCGGCCTGCTACCCGATTGCTCCTGAGCGGCGCGGTGGTAGCCATGTTCGCACTCGAGCTCGCCCTGCTCACGAATGACTTCTCCATCTCCTATGTGGCGAACCATCACGCCTCGACGACACCCTTCCCCTTCAACGTCGCCAGTGCTTGGGGTGCACTCGAAGGCTCGATCGTCCTCTGGGGCCTGGTGCTGGCTGGTTTCACCTGGATGGTCCTGACCCACTACGAGAAGACGCCCGACCGACTCGGCGCCGGGGCCCTCGCGGTGATGGGGGTCATCGCCATCTTCTTCTTCGGGCTAATGATCACTGTTGCCAACCCGTTCGAAGTCTGCATCGAAGCCGCTCAGCAATCGTGTGCCGTCTCTAGCTCGTGGCCGTTGTCCCCAATCGATGCTCCGGCCGAGGGGGCCGGGCCGAATCCACTGCTCCAGAATCACATCCTCATGGCGGTGCACCCCCCGATGCTGTATGTGGGCTATGTGGGGCTCTCCGTGCCTTTCTCCTACGCCATCAGTGCGCTGGCCCTTCGGGTCCCCGGACCGCTGTGGCTGAGGAGGTCCCACCGATCGACACTCGTCGCGTGGAGCTTTCTCACAATCGGCATCGTCCTTGGCGGCTGGTGGGCCTACGAGGTGCTTTCGTGGGGTGGCTATTGGGCCTGGGACCCCGTGGAGAACGCCTCCTTGATGCCATGGCTGGTGGCGACTGCTTTCCTCCATTCGGCCATCGTCCAGCAGCGACGCAACATGCTGCAGGCCTGGAACTTCGTTCTTGTCATCTCCGCCTTCTCATTGACGATCCTGGGCACATTCTTGACCAGGTCGGGGACGATCAACTCGGTTCACTCGTTCACTCAAAGTGCCATCGGCCCCGCTCTGCTGGGGTTCCTGGCTCTCATCGTCATCGGGTCCTTCATTCTGTTTTCGGCACGATCACATTTGGTCAGCTCGGCTCCCCGGATCGAATCTTTCGTCAGCAGGGAGGGGAGCTTTCTGGTCAACAACTTGCTTCTCACTCTCTACGCATTCGTAGTGCTCATCGGCACCGTCTATCCCCTGCTCGTCGAGGCTTTCACCGGAACCCAGGTCGGTGTGGGAGCCCCGTTCTACAACCGGCTGGCCGTGCCGCTCACCTTCGGGTTGCTGCTGATCATGGGATTCGGGCCTATCACGCCGTGGGGCAGCGCCGACCCTGCTCTCATCTGGCGCCGGACTCGCCTGCCTTCGGTTCTCGCCCTTGCGGCAGGAGTCGCGGTTGCCTTGAGCGTCACGAGGGTCGGCTGGGTTGTCCTTGCCGTTGTGCTTGCGACATTCGTGATCGCTTCCATCGTGGGGCTTCTCGTGGAGCAAGTGGCTCGACGCTCAACCAAGACCGGCGAAAACCGAGCAGCAGCCGTACGGAAGATCGTCGGTGGCGACACGGCGTTCTGGGCCGGTCAGCTCAGCCACATCGGCGTGGTCTTGGTCGCCGTCGGGATTGCGTTCGCCTCCAACCTGGCAATGCATGACACCGTCACCTTGTCTCCCGGAGACACGACGGAGTTTGCCGGCTATGAGCTGATCTACGAGAGCCCCTTCCAGTATCAGGAGCCGCAGCGACTAGTGCAGGGAGCCCGGATGACAGTGCTAAGGGACGGCGCCTTCGTTGCGAGCATGGAGCCAACCGCCAACTTCTACGGTGGCTCAGAAGCCTCAGGAATCGTCACGCCGGCGGTGCTCTCCCGCCCGGATGGCGACCTCTATCTCACCCTGAGAGATCTCGACTCGACCGGGGTGACCCTGACCCTGGACACATCACCTCTCATCTGGCTCCTCTGGTTCGGCGGCATCACTGCCGCAGCAGGCGGATTCTGGGCGCTCTGGGCCCGGCAGCGGGACCGGGCGGACCGCGACGAAATGGAAGTCGTCAGTGTCTGAAAGGGCCAAGAACTATGTGATCGCTGTGGTGCTCGTTGCACTTGCGGCTTTCCTGGCGGTGCTCGTTGGGACCTCAGAGACCACGGAAGATCGCGTAGAGCGAATCGGCTCGTCGATCAAGTGCCCGGTCTGTCAGGGAGAGGCGATAGCCGACTCCCCCGCCACGATGGCGACCGACATGATGGCTCTGATCGAGGAGCGGGTAGATCAGGGTGCAACCGATGAGGAGATAATCGACGAGCTCCTCAGCTCGTTCAGCGGGGCTGTGCTGCTCGACCCGCCCGCCGAAGGTCTGACTCTCGCCCTTTGGCTGGCCCCGCTTGGTGCCCTGATTTTGGGAGTCGTCGTCGTCGCCTGGTGGCGGGCCCACCCTGGAGACGAAGACGAGGACGCAGCACCTGCGAAGAAGGCCGACCCCCGGAGCCGAAAGCTCGTCGGAGGCCTGATCATCGTCGGTGGGTTCGCCGGCATCGTGGTGCTGGCAGCCGTCTTGCTTCAGGAGCCTGCTTCTCCCGCAGGGGGAGCTGCTGCCCTCAGTGAGATAGATCTCGCCGGAACCAGCAACGAGACGATGGAAGCCGTCATCGCCGCCAACGCGGACAACCCTCAGATCAACGGCATGCGCCTCGCTTTGGCCGAGAGGTACTACGAAGCCGGGGACTATCGGGCCGCTTTCCCTCACTATCTGGCGGTCGCTGAAAGCGCTGGCTCCAGCGACGCTGAGGCCACCACTGCACTCATCCGGCTGGGATGGATGGCTTTCGATGGGAACGGTGAGGTAGACGCCGCACTGACTCTCTTCGACCAGGCCCTGCAAATCTCGCCGGGCTCGGACGCTGCCCTCTATCTGAAAAGCCGTGTGCTCTGGTGCGGGGCCGGTGACTACGACGCGGCAGCCGCGAGCCTCGAGGCGATTCTCGAAGATGACGCAATCGACCCGACGACCGCCGCAACGGTAGGGGCCGACCTCGAGGCGGTGCTTGCAGGGGAGCCTTGCCAATGAGAGGCAACTTCATCAAGTGGGCCGGTTTGGCCGTGGCTGCAGCTGCAGTGGTGTTCTCCGTGGTGCTCGCCAGCAGATTCGGGAGTGATCCTGGGCTGGTCGAGTCCCCCCTGCTCGGAGAGCCCGCGCCGTCTCTCGAGCTCCCACTTCTCGACGGGTCCGGGACCTTCGACACCGAGCAGCTGGAAGGAACAATCACCGTGGTCAACTTCTTCGCGTCGTGGTGTCTGGAGTGCCGCAACGAGCACGACGACCTGGTTGCCACCGCAAACGCCTTCGCCAACAGAGGTGTCCGTTTCGTCCAGATCTCATATCAGGAGGACTCCTCGGTTTCGAGCCGATACCTCGATGAGGCCGGGCGCTCCGAATCGACCATCTATCTTGCGGATCCCAACAGCCGGGCCGCCATAGCTTTTGGTGTGTTTGGCATCCCGGAGACTTTCTTCATCGACGAATCCGGGACGGTGGTCGGCAAGATCATCGGAGAGGCCGATGCCCTCATTCTCGGAGCCACCCTCGACGGGATCATCGCCGGCGAAGATCCGGGCCAGCAGATCACCGGTGACACTCAACAGCAACCCGGGTCTTGATCAGCCGGTCTCTTCGCCTTCGGGCAGGTCAGGACGGATGACCTCCAGCGCGACCTCGTCGAATCTCACGGTCTCGATCGAAGCCGGGCCCGTGCCAAGGAGGAAGACGTCAAAGAAGCCAAGAAGGTATTGATGCACAATCGGCAGGATCCGCCCGGCGGGAATCGGCCCCTTCAGCCCCATCTCGTCGGCCAGCGGTGAGAACAGGGGGATCATCAAGAAGTCGTTGTGACCGGTTCCGTCGATGCCGATCCAGTACGCCGTCGCCTCGCTGCGTTCTGCTATCCCCCGCAGAATCGCGTCGTTCTGTGTCTCCTGCCACTCCGCAGACCTGAGGAACATGGCCGGTTTCACAGCTGATAGCGCCAATGTCCGGTCCGGCAGTGGCTCGACCCACGCATCCATCCCGAGAACTGCGTCGCAACGCTCATCGGTCAGGCAAACACTGACGGCGGCTCCACCTCCAGCGCTGTGGCCAAAGATACCGATGCGGGTCAGGTCGGCGCTGTCGGCGAGCGCGCCGAAAGCACCATCTGAGCCGCGCTCCAGTGTGTCGAGGACGGTCACGATGTCTGCGGCGTATGTCTCGATCAGCGTCGCTGCCGCCTCGTCATAGACGTCTTCGGACACGGTCTCGGCGTCCGGAATGGCGTTCATGTCGTACGTGACCAGGTCGTCATCTTCCAACACCGTCGCAACCGCCCCATACGTGTGGTCCGGGGCCAGGACTATGTAGCCATTGGACACCAGCGTCTCGATCTGGTTGAGGGCGATGGAACGATACGACTTCCACCCGTGGCTGTAGACGACCACCGGGTACGTGCCCGGCGCCACGTCGAGACCGGCGAAGGTGTTCGAGTCGACGTACCGGATGTGGTTCAGGAACCAGCCCGGCAGACCAACCGATTTGGCAAGCTCAGGCGCAATGCGATCCCACTGAGCGTGAATTGCCTCCGGATCAGCATCGCCCTCGGGGATCGCCGGATACCACACCTGCACCATCAGCTCACGAGGACCTCCCGGTGAGGGCCCGTAGAGCTCGTCCCGCATCCGATCCGTCACCTCGAACACAGCCGTTCCGATCGTCTCCGGGCCAGACGGAGTGGGCAGTTCCGGCACGGGGAACAACCACGCCGGCGACGAGACGACCAGCAGGCCGGCCAGTCCGAAGACACCGCGGGCTATGCGGTTGGTCCACCTGAGAGCCCGGTCGAGGAAGACGATGTCGCCGATGATCAGGCCAGCCGAGGCAAAGTAGAGAGGGATCAGTTGCCACCTGAAGCCCTCGACCTGAAGATGAGCGATGAGGGCGGCGAAGATCAAACCAGATGCGATGCCCCGCCTCGGCCTGACCCCGAAGAGCGCCGGCCATGCGACGGCGAAAACACCGGCAAACAGCAGAAGTAGCTCGAACCGTCTCAATTGCCTGAGGAAAGCACCGGACGGTTCGTCACCGCCGGGCCTTCAGCTCGTTGACGACCACGGGTCCGGAATCGGCGTCCCCTGGTGAAAACTCATCTGCCACCTGCCCCTCCGCTTCACCCAAACTGAGCTTCGGTACACGGCCCGGCCCGTAGCCCCGATCGTCCGGTACGTGCAGAGCATGACTGTCGGGTACAGCTCGCGCACCTCGAAGTCCTCCACGACAACCGGCTGGGACCTACCTCGCGACATCTCCTTGACGATGGAGACCAGGTCGTAGTGACGTCCCCTCGTGCCAATCTCCAAGAACTCGTCTGTGAGAAGCTCCAGGACCGCGGAGGTGTCCCTGCGAAAGTCCGGGTCCAACAATCGCATCTCGAGGTCTCGAAGTAGCTGTTCTGTCGGTAGCTCGATCGGCATGGGGGCGATCGTAGACCCGATTTAGCCGGTCAGCCCGATCAAGTCGTCCAGCGCGGCCCGGATCTCAGCCTCATCACGCAGCCCGGCCCATGCTTCCACCACCGTGTCGTCGGCAGCGATCAGAACCGTTACGGGCTGGTATGGGACGCCGTACAGCTCGAAGATCTGCTCGTCTTCGTCGAGGCCCCACATGATCTCGCCTGACTGGAACAGCTCCGCCGCTCGCGCCGCCGTGGCTTCGAAGCTCGACTTCCAGGCCGGCGCTACGAAATCGACCCTGTCGGCATACTCAGCAGCAATTTGGTCTACGACGGGCAACTCCCGTCGACAGGTGGGTCACCACTCCGCCCAGAAAACGAGATAGACCGGCTTGGCTCCTTCCGAGAGCGTGTAGGTGCCACCATCGCCCAGTGCCAGTGTGAAGTCGGGGGCCACGTCGCGCCCGGAGGCCGTCGTCGTCGTTTCTTCGCTACCGGTGGTGGTCGTGGTCTCCCCATCGCCACCCAGCGTCGTCGTCGATTCGCCGGTAGTCGACGGCGACTGGGACTCCGAAGTCGAGGTCGCGGAGTCCGCGCCTGTCGAGCAGGCGGCGACAATCAGGGCGAACACGGCGAGGAGGACGGTTCTTTTCACGAGCGAGACGGTAGACGGTCCGGTGTTTACTGCGAATAAATGAGCGGTCCTTTCGGCCGGATTACAATCAGGACCCTGTGTCAGACTCTCAGCTCTACTTCGCTTACACATCGTTGCTCGACCCGGACCGGATGTCGGAGACGACACCCGGAGCGAAATTCCTCTTCACAGCCCATTACCCGGAGACACTGCTCGTGTTTGTGGCCAATGGGTCCGGCCCCGTCCCGACTCTGGTGCCGTCGGAAGGGTCAACGGTCTGGGGCGCAGTGTTCGAGGTCCCCGGCGGCGAAATCGACAAGCTGGCAGAGGTCGAGGCCGCCGAAGGCCGCGCGCCGGGTTGGGATCAAAAGGCGATAGACAGGGCAGGCAACAAACACGACTGCCTCACCTTCGTATCCAGCGGAGAAGGCGAACGCCAAGCCCCTCCGACCGACTACGTGGCCTCGATGATCCGGGGGGCCCGCCACTGGGATCTCCCGGCAGGCTGGGTGGTTGGCCTGGAAGACCTGGTCGAAGACCCGTTGTTCAGCTGAGGCGAGAACGCCTCCGCATTTTCAGGCTTCGTCGAC
>QQVI01000246.1 GCA_003388545.1 Actinomycetota bacterium | reverse complement strand
GGTCGACTCGACTTCCTGGGGCCGGAACCACTTCCCCTTCACCTTGATCGCATCATCGGCGCGCCCCCGATGGGTGACGTAGCCCTCCTCGTCGATCGAGACCAGGTCGCCACCGACGAACCACTCTCCCTGGAACGCCTCTTCGGTTCGCTCCGGGTCTTCGAAGTACCCGAGACCGAGAGACTCGCCCCGTACCCAGAGACGACCCACCTCCCCCGGCTCCACTTCCTCCCCGTCCTCGTCACAGGCTTTGATCTCGAACCCCGGTACGACCTTCCCCAGAGTGCCTGGCCTCACATCGCCGGGTGTGTTGCTGATGAAGATGTGCCACATCTCTGCAGTGCCGAGACCGTCGAGGAGCTCGACACCGAACGCCTCTTTCCACCGGTGATACAGGGTTTCAGGGAGCGCTTCCCCCGCCGAGGTGGCGAAGCGAAGCGAGGAGAGGTCCTTCGAGCCGGCGTCGGGATGGTTGAGCATCTGGTTGATCGCAGATGGGACATTCACCATCACGGTTGGGCGATGTGCCTCGATTCTGCTGAAGAGCGCCTCCGGCGTGGGGTGCTGCTCGAACAACACCGCCGACCCACCCACCGACATGGGAAAGAGCAGGTTCGAGCCGGTGGCGTAGCCGAAGTACAGCTTGGGGACCGAGATGGTTATGTCTTCCTTGGTCAGCCCGAGGGTGCCCTGGCCGTAGAGCCTCGTCGTGTTGACGAGGCTCTTGTGGGTCTGCTCCACAGCCTTTGGCACCCCGGTCGTGCCGCCGGAGAAGAGCCAAATCGCAGGGTCGTCAGGTGAGGTTTCCACCGTCTCGACATTGGCCTCGCCGATATCGGCCGGATCGATGATCTCCGGGGCGGTGCCACTGGCCGCAACGGCCTTTGTGAAGTCGTCTCGATGTCTCTCGTGGACGAAGGCCGCCGACGCTGCGGCCCTCTTCACGATCCCGACCAGCGCCTCGTGGGCGAGACCGGGGTTGACCATCACCACGACAGCCCCGACCCGCAGGATGCCGAAGAGAGCGGCAACGTACTCAGCACCATCCGGGAGCACTATCAGAACCCGATCGCGGGGGGAGACGCCTGCTGCGATGAGCGACTCCGCGAACCCGGACGCGAGGGCGTCGACTTCCCAATAACTCACCTCGCGGTCGTCGAGGCGGAGCGCAGTCCGGTTGCGTGTCGCCGACAGCCTTTCCCTGAGGAACCAGTTGTCCGCGTTGAGAGATTCTGGCCAGTCAGTCACGCGGTCAACGCTAGTGGCCTGCCGCTACGGTGCCATCGGATGAAAACAACGGTTGTTACCGGGGCCTCCTCAGGGATTGGGCGGGCAATCGCCAGGATCCTCGGCGAGGGAGGCCATCACATCATCGCCGCCGGCAGATCGGAGCGGCGGACCGCTCCTGTGGTGGCCGAGATTCAGGATTCGGGCGGTTCGGCCGAGTTCCTCCGCCTCGACCTGTCGTCATTCGACCATGTGAGAACAGCAGCCGTCGACTTGCTGGCGCGGGGCAGGCAACTCGACGTCGTCATCAACAATGCCGGGGTGGGAATCGCCCGCGGTTCGACTACGGACGGGTTCGAGCCGCGCTTCGGGATCAACCACCTTGGCCACTTCCTGTTCAACCGGCTCCTCTGGGACGCGTTCCGGGAAGGCACTCGAATAGTCACGGTCGCGAGCTCCGCCCACTTTCGCGTGGACGGAATCGACTGGGACCGGGTAGCCAAACCGGCATGGGCCCCGATCGGCCTCGACCTCTACGCCTTCTCGAAGCTCGCCAACATCCTCTACACGACCGAGCTCGCCCGGCTCAAACCCGAGTGGCGCACGTATGCGGCGCATCCCGGGCTGGTAAACACCAAGATCCTCCCTGGCTTTGTCAGGTTGCTACGCGGCTATCGGATGCAGACGCCCGAGCAAGGAGCGCGGACTCCGGTCTTTTGTGCCACCGATCCCGATCTCGCCAACGAGTCGGGCGGCTATTACGCCAGAGGTGAGAGGGCCACTCCATCTACGGCAGCCCGCGACGACGAGCTGGCGCGCGAGCTCTGGGAGCGATCCGAACGCTGGTGTGGGCTCGACGCCGACCTGTGAGGGCTGAGCACTAGCGTTCGTGGTGATGAGCGAAGACTCGATCTACTACGGCGACTATCTGCAGTTGGACAAGCTCCTCGACGCCCAGCGCTTGGAGAGCGAGCGCGCCGGCGACCTGAAACACGACGAGATGCTCTTCATCATCGTTCACCAGGCCTACGAGTTGTGGTTCAAGCAGATCCTCTGGGAGCTGGACGACGTGCTGGCCATGTTCGGCGGTGAGCATGTGGCGGAGGGCGACATGGGCCGGGTCGTTGCCCGCCTGCGCCGCATCGTCGAGATCCAGCGCCTCCTGATCGAGCAGATCGCGGTCCTCGAGACCATGACGCCCATCGATTTCCTCGATTTTCGCGACCATCTCTTTCCCGCCTCGGGATTCCAGTCGGCACAGTTCCGCATCCTCGAGAACAAGCTCGGCCTTCGACGCGACGACCGCCTGCTCTTCGAAGGCGCCCCCTACACCGAGCGATTCAACGAGGCTGACAAGAAGAGGGTCGAAGCCAGTGAGGAGGGCCCCACGCTCTTCTCTGAGGTCGAGGAGTGGCTGGAGCGGACGCCATTCCTCGAGCATGGCGACTTCAACTTCTGGGATGCATTCAAAGAAGCGGTGAAGAAAAGACTCGACGCCGACCGGGAAGTGGTAGCTCGGAACCCCAATCTCACAGATGAGCAGAAAGCCGCCCAGATGAAGGACTTCGACCTCACAATGCGCCAATACGAGGCAGTGTTCGACCCGTTGAAGCACGAGAGCCTCGAGAAGACGGGCCAACGTCGGCTCAGTCACCGAGCGTTTCAGGCCGCTCTGTTCATCAACCTCTACCGCGACTTGCCTGCCCTACAGGAGCCGCACCGGATGCTCGAGCTGCTGATGGACATCGATGAGGGGTTTACGGCGTGGCGTCACCGTCACGCCCAGATGGCGCTCCGCATGATCGGTCGCCGTATCGGCACGGGAGGCTCCGCCGGAGCGAAGTACCTCGACAAGTCAGCGGAACGAAGCCGTGTGTTTGGCGACCTCTTCAATCTGACCACCTTCCTCGTCCCCCATGACGATCGGCCGGATCTACCCGACGAAGTCATCGAGTCGATGAAGTTCCGGTTCCAGAAATGAGCCTCAAAGGGAGCTTCTCTAGATACTTCGACAGCGACCCGGACCGACTCCACTTCGCGGCCCACTCCCACCACCCATGGCCCGACGTGGCCTACGAGGCGCATCAGCAGTACTGGCTCGACTCGGTGGCGTTGGTCGACGACAAGTGGACCCACATATTCGGCGAGATCATCCCGGAGGCCAAGGCACTCGTCGCGGGCGTTCTCGGCCTGCCCGACCCGACGACGCTGACGTTCGCCCCGAACACCCATGACTTCCTGGTTCGGATCTTCTCCTGCCTCGAACCACCAGTGCGAATCCTCTCCACGGGGTCCGAGTTCCATTCGTTCACCCGCCAGTCGAGACGTTGGGAAGAGGCCGGCCTCGCCATCGTTGACCGGATCCCTTCCGAGCCTTTCGACGATTTCGAGGAGCGCTTCCTCCGGTATGTCGAGGCAGGGGCGCACGATCTTGTCTACTTCTCGTCGGTCTTCTACGACTCCGGGTATGCGATCTCAGACGTGGCCCGGCTTGTCGGGTCCGCCCCGAATCCGAGCACGTACGTAGTGGTCGATGGATACCACGAGTTCATGGCGATCCCAACAGACCTGTCATCGATCGCCGACCGCGCCTTCTACGTGTCCGGCGGGTACAAGTACGCCATGGCGGGCGAAGGCGTCTGTTTCCTCCACGCACCGCCGGGGTACGGGGAGCGGCCTGTCGACACCGGGTGGTATGCCGGTTTCGGACAGCTCGAGTCCGGTGTCTCCGACGTCGTCGCATATGACAAGGACGGGTCGCGCTTCGCCGGCGCGACATACGACCCTTCGGGCATCTACCGCCTGCGGGCGGTGCTGACGTGGTTGGACGAGGTCGGGGTCGACAGCAAGGCGATCCATGACCACGTGTCGACTCTGCAGCAGAGCTTTTTGGATACATCTCCCGAGATCGGGGAGTTGGTTCCGCCCGCGAGGCATGAGCGAGGCAATTTCCTGACCTTCCGCACCGGGTCCGCGGAGAAGCTGTACGTGTCCCTGCACGATCGTGGCGTGATCACCGACTACCGGGGCGACCGGCTTCGCTTCGGGTTTGGTGTCTATCAGGACAGCGATGACGTGAAGCGACTGGTCGAAATCATTCACGACATCATCTGACCCCCAGCACACGGCAGTCGACATTTGGGCCCCCGGCCAGGCACAATGCCTGGCGAATGCAGAAACTCCCAGACCTACGTGTTGCGCCGATCGAGATGATCCGGCCCCATGAGGACTTCGACCCCTTCCGCGTCGACCGGCTGCGCAACCGTATCGACGCCGACGGGATCCAGATCAATCCCATGGTGTGCACGGTCGCCCCGAACGGCTCGTACGTTCTCCTGGACGGAGCCACGCGACGAGAAGCCTTCAACAGGCTCGGAATGCCCCACGCCGTGGTGCAGGTCGTCGACCGTGCCGCGGTCTCACTCGGGACATGGCACCACGTTCTCCACAATGGCGACGTGGAACACCTGGAGTCGGCGTTGAAGGGCTCAGAGACCGTGGAGCTCCGGGGCGATGAGGGTACTCCCCGCTTGACCTTCGGAAACAGCTGGCACACCGTCAGAGCAGTGGGGACGAGCCTGAACGCCGCGCTCAACGCCTTGGTCGACTGCTACCACGGGAAGATGACCGTGACCAGGGTGATCGAACCATCGATCGCCTCCGTCAGCGCCACCCACGACGACTGGTCGGCAATCGTCGAGTTCCCCGAGCTGACTCTGGATGATGTGATGACAGCTGCCATCGAGGCGGACTATGTGCCTGCAGGGATCACCCGATTCGTCGTCCCCGACCGGGCGTTGCGCCTCAACATCCCCCTCGACTTCCTCAGGGGCACCGAGGAGACGGAGGAGAAGCAAGCCGAGCTCGACGACATCATCGCCAAGAGGGCCCGCGAGGGTCGGATCCGCCGCTACGACGAGCCGGTGATCATCCTCGACGACTGAGGGCTCAGTCCCCGATCGCGGCCACGGCCGTGATCTCGACGATGGCGCGTGGATCGACCAGCTCGGAGACCCCGATCAACGCCATCGCCGGGAAATGGCGCCCAAACACATCGCGGTAGGCCTTGCCGACCTCAGGCAGATTGTCCCGATAGGCCGCCACGTCGGTGGTGTAGATCGTCATCGAGACCACATCCGCCGGGTCGCCGCCGGCCTCGGCCACCACGGCTGCGACATTGCTGCAGGCACGGGCGAACTGAGCCACGAAACCTTCGTCGAGGCTCAAGTCCTCGTGGTGTCCCGTCTCTCCGGCGACATGAAGGAGCCGGCCGCCGCTCGAGAGCATTCCGTGCGAGAAGCCCGACGGATCGGGGAGGCCTTCGGGATTGATCGGAAGCCCGCTCATCGACCCTTCCACTCCGGAGCCCGCTTGCCCGTGAAGGCCTGATAGAACTCGGCGTGATCCTCCGTGGTCATAAGCAGCGCCTGGGTGAATGCCTCCAGCTCGATCGACGATCCGAGATCCATGTCCAGCTCCCGGCTCAGCAAGACCTTCGTAGCCCCAAACGCGAGTGTCGGCCCTGAGGCGAGGCCCGTTGCGAGGTCTGTTGCAACGGCCGACAACTCCCCGTCTGGTACGACCCGGGTCGCCAACCCGATGTCGAGGGCGCGTTCGGCGCTGACCGGCTCACCCAAGAGGAGCAGCTCGGTCGCCCGACCCAAACCCACCACACGGGGCAGGAGATAGGCAGAGCCCATGTCCGCTCCGGCGAGGCCAACCTTTGTGAAGAGAAAGTGGAAGGTCGCCGACGAGGCGAGGACCCTGAGATCGGCCGCCAGCGCGATCACAGCCCCGGCGCCGGCCGCAACGCCGTTGACGGCGGCAATGATCGGCATGGGAAGCCGCCGCATCCGCTCCACCACTGCTCCGGTCATGCGGGTGAACTCCAGCAAGCCCTTCGAGTCCATCTCGAGGAGACTGCCGATGATCTCGTTCACGTCGCCACCTGAGCAGAAGCCGCGACCCTCTCCGGTGATCATCAACACCGATACGTCGTCACGATGCTCGACCTCGGCAAGGAGATCCCGAAGATCGGCGTAGACATCGAATGTCAACGCGTTCAGGCGATCCGGCCGGTCGAAAGTCACGACTCCGACCGAACCCGTGATGCTGAAGCGGAAATGCTCCCATTCGCTCGTGAAGTCGGCAGATGATCGATACGGGCTCACAAGCGGGCAGGCTAACGCCCCCGGAAGGCGTCCACCGTTGTCCCCGCCCACTAAGTTGCTGTTATGGAATTGACACTCGATCAGGTGCGTGAGGAGCTGGCGACGATCCACGATCAACTCCTCGCCTTGCCTGTTGACGACTATGCGGCGCGGGCCGACCTCAAGGAGCGACAGCAGGAGCTACGCCAGCTGTCCGCCAAGCTGGCCGAAGGGCTGCCGCTCCACGACCGCGATGCGCTCCTCGCCGCATTCAATCGCCTTCACGAAGTCCGCGACCGAATGATCGCCGAGCGTCTCAGCGTCAGCGGTGAAGGGGCCGGCGATGCAGGCATCGACAACGTGTTCATCAGCGCAATCAACAAGGCGATCGACTCCGGCCTCGGGCTCGAAGACGTCGAGAAGCGAATGGAACAGATCCTTCGGCAGCTGAAGAGCTCCAACTAGGCCTTTGAGCGAGACCGAGCGCGTCACCGAAGCCGAGGCCATCGGCACCCGTCTGGCCGAACTGGCGCGCCACGATCGGAAAGTGAATCGGGAGCTGGTGAAGGCTCTCGGAGACAGCGGCCTCTTCGAGCCCGTGTTCGCCGCCGACGGTGTAACCGCAGCCGATCTATGTGCCACAAGGCAAGGTTTGGCGCGATCGAACACGGCTGCGGAGACCGCCTTTGCACTGCAAGGCTTGGGTGGCACGCCCATCCACCTAGCCGGCACGGAAAGCGCCAGGGCCGACTGGGTGCCATCGCTCCGGGCCGGAGACGTCATCGCAGCGTTCGCCCTGACCGAGCCCGGCGCCGGGTCCGACGCCGCAGCGCTGGCAACCGTGGCGGAGCGCGACGGGGACGGATTCAGGATCACCGGAGAGAAGGCCTACATCTCCAATGCTCCCGAAGCGGACGTCTACACCGTCTTCGCCAGCAGCGAGCCCGGATCCGGTAGCCGAGGAGTCACCGCATTCGTAGTGCCAGGAGACGCCGAAGGGTTGAGCGGAGAGCCGATCGACCTCATTGCGCCCCACCCAATTGGACGGCTTCGTTTCGACGGCGTGTTCGCTCCGGCATCGTCCGTCCTCGGAGAGGTCAACCAGGGATTCGGCGTGGCGATGCAGACCCTCGACCTCTTCCGGCCCAGTGTGGGTGCCTTCGCTCTCGGCATGGCCGAGGCTGCCCTCCGACTGGCGGTCGATCACGCAAGGAAGCGTGAGGCGTTCGGCCGGCCCATCGGCGAGTTTCAGGGAGTCTCCCACCAGCTGGCTGACGTGAGAACGGCAATAGCCGCTTCGGAGCATCTCGTCTATACCGCAGCTCATGCCCACGATGCAGGCGAAGGTGAAGCCTTGACCGGGCTGGCGGCCATGGCCAAGCTCCATGCCACCGAGACGGCTCAGAAGGCGGTCGATGTGGCGATTCAGGTCCTCGGCGCCCGCGGTCTCGAGTCCAACTCGCTGTTGGCTCACCTCTACCTGGAGGTGCGAGCTCCGCGGATCTACGAAGGAACCTCGGAGATCCAACGCAACATCATCGCCCGGGAGCTGCTGAGGGGCCGGATCTAGCGTGCGAGAGAGCGAGCCCGCACCATCACGCAGGCTTCGGCGACCCAATTGAACCCACCGGTTTCGAGTGCTTCCTTCAGGTCATGTGAGAAGGCGCCGGGCTGGATCCAGATGTTCTCTATGCCGGCTTCCTTGCACTCCGCGAGAACCCGAACCCCGCGTGGGGCCGGGATCACGAACACGGCGATCGTCGGAGTCTCTGGAAGCTCGGTCACCTTCGGATAGCAGGGATCGCCGGCCACGGTGTCGTGTCGTGGATTCACCGCAAACACCTTGAAGCCCTTCGACCTCAGATCGCGATAGATGATCCCCCCGTACTTGCCGGGGGTGTCGGTTGCCCCGATCACGGCGATCGTGGTGTCGGGCTGGAACAGAAGTGGGGTGAGGTCCTGGCGCATCAACTGGTAGAACAGCACACGATGGCGATATGTTCCAGCCGGGTGCCGTACTACCGTCCGGTGGCGTGGAATCAGTAGTCATCGACGGTGGCCCCCTGACCCCAAACGAGGTCATTCGCGTTGCGCGGATGGGAGCCCAGGTCGAGCTTGCAGGCTCTCTCGGCGAGCGAATGCACCCAGCCCGACAGCTCGTCGAGGACGCAGTTGCCTCCGGTGAGACGGTCTATGGGATCACAACCGGCTTCGGTGCACTGGCTACGACTCACATAGGGAGGGAGGACTCCGAGATCCTCCAATACAACCTGATCCGATCCCACGCCACCGGTGTCGGAGACCCGATGCCGGACGATGTCGTGAGGGCGATGCTCCTGCTCAGGGCCCGGACCCTCGCCCAGGGCCATTCCGGGGTCAGGCCCGTGGTCGTGGAACGACTGATCACGATGCTCAACCGCAACATCCTGCCTCTCGTGCCCGGTCAGGGCTCGGTCGGCGCATCGGGCGACCTGGCTCCGTTCGCCCACATGGCGCTGCCCATCATCGGGGAGGGATTCGTGCGCGTCGACGGTGAGGTCAAGCCCACGTCGGCCACCGACCTCGAGCCTCTGCGGCTGAAGACCAAAGAAGGCCTGGCACTTCTCAACGGCACAGAGGGCATGACCGCCATGGGCGTGCTGGCCCTCCATCGGGCACGCCACCTGGTTGGTGTCGCCGACGTGGCCTGCGCCTTGTCGGTAGAGGCACTCA
>QQVI01000187.1 GCA_003388545.1 Actinomycetota bacterium | reverse complement strand
TTGCGATGCCGGCAACCACCTCATCTTCGCTCCCGGCCAGATCTGGCCAGAGCTGGAGCTGGTAGCAATCGAAGAAGAACTGACGGACGACGGTGTGGGCAAAGTCGCCGTTGGGCTGTTCGACCAGGAGCATGTTCCTGAACTCTCGATCGGTCCTGCCCATCGCGTACTCGTCCTCCGACTTCCCCTCCTCTTCACCAAGATGCTGATAGAGACTGCGCGCAACCCCGAGGTGGTCGAGCCCAATGTTCCCAAGGGCAATGTCGAGCTCGAGCTCGGGCGCCTTTGAGATCCACTCCCCAAGCCGATGAGCCAGGATCAGATTGTCATCCGCGTGAGCGAGCAGCCAGCCGCGTTTCCCGATCGTCTCGGGCACAGGCATGCCCTGTGGAGCACCGGATACCACCGACTCGGTCACATGTGCCCCACTTCTTCGGGGATCTCATAGGTCGTGGCGTGCCGGTACTCCTTCTCGTTGGCGTCGACGTAGTCAACCGCGTCCTCGGGCTCGAAGGCCTGGATCTCGTCGCTGGGCACGACCCAGACACTCACTCCCTCGCCCCGCCGCGTGTAGACGTCACGGGCGTTTTGCAGGGCGGTCTCGGAGTCCGGAGCGTGGAGGCTCCCAATGTGGACATGGGAGATCCCCCGGCGAGCCCGGACGAACACTTCCCACATCGGCCAGGGATCCGAGACGAGATCAGTCGTCTCCTCGAGCTCAGCCGACTCGCCCTTGCCAACAGGAACGTCGTATGTCATCAGGCCGCGCCTTTCTCAGCTCGCTGCTTGAGTGCATAGGCGGTGGCTGCCTCCCGCACCCAGGCGCCCTCTTCCCAGGCTCTGGTCTTGTTCTCGATCCGCTCCCGGTTCATCGGCCCATTTCCCTTGACGACCCTCCAGAACTCTTCCCAGTCGATCTCGCCGAAGTCGTAGTGGCCCCGCTCCTCGTTCCATTTCAAATCGGGGTCGGGGATGGTCAGCCCCAGGTAGTCGGCCTGCGGGACAGTCATATCGACGAACTGCTGGCGGAGGTCGTCGTTGGCGACCCTCTTGATCTTCCACTGCATCGACTGCTCGGTGTGTGTGGAGTCTGAGTCGTGGGGGCCAAACATCATCAAGGAGGGCCACCACCAGCGGTTGAGGGCATCCTGGGCCATGGCCTTCTGCTCGGGAGATCCCTGACACAACTTGATCAGCGACTCGTAACCCTGACGCTGATGGAACGACTCCTCCTTGCATATCCGCACCATCCCCCTCGCATACGGCCCGTAGGAGCAGCGGGTGAGCATCACCTGGTTGGTGATGGCGGCACCGTCGACCAGCCACCCGATCGTCCCGATGTCGGCCCACGTGAGCGTCGGATAGTTGAAGATGGACGAGTACTTGTGCTTGCCCTGGTGCAGTAACTCCTGCATCTCGTCGCGATTGACGCCAAGGGTCTCGGCCGCCGAATAGAGATAGAGCCCGTGGCCCGCCTCATCCTGCACTTTGGCCATCAGGATCGCCTTGCGGTGCAATGTCGGCGCTCTGGTTATCCAATTGCCTTCTGGTTGCATCCCGATGATCTCGGAGTGGGCATGCTGTGCGATCTGGCGGATCAGCGTCTTGCGATAGCCGTCGGGCATCCAATCGGTGGGCTCGATCTTGTCTTCGGCGTCAACGATCGCCTGAAATCTCTCTTCGGGTGTCATCGCCGCTTGAGTTTAACAAACGAACGTTCGTTTGCAAAAGCCCGGCCGGGATCAGGCTTCGTAGGTGATTATCTCCAGTTGGTGACCACTCGGGTCCCTGAAGTACACCGAGTAGGTGCGACCGTTCGTCCCTGTGGATCGCCCCGGCCCCTTCATGTTCTCCATCCTCGAAGGGCCGTCGCCGTATGTGTATCCGCCGTCTTTGAGATTCTGAAAGGTCTCCTCGAATCTCTGCCGATCCATGACGAAGGCAAAGTGCCGCGGCTCCGGGTCTGGCTTCGCCACCAGATCGAAGCTGAGGTGTTCATTGATGCGGATCACCTCGAACCGTCCCGTGGACCCGGCGTAGTCGAACCCCAGGACATCGCGGTAGAACCGAATCGTCTCCTCGCGATCTTGAACGTCGACAATCGTGTGGTCGAGACCGACAGCCATGCTCCCAACCTAGAGGCCCGCCGAGCCAAGTGAGTCGACTCCACCCCCTCAGGCGAGGGCGACCAGGTCGAGAAGCTCCTCGTCGAAGTATTTCATGTCTCCCTCAGGCATGATCAATGCGCGATCGGGCATCAGCTGCGCCACAAAGTCCGTGTCATGGCTGACGAGCACGATCGTCCCCTGATAAAGGGTGAGCGCCTCGAGGAGCGCTTCCTTGGCCTGGGGGTCGAGGTTGTTCGTGGGCTCGTCGAGAAGCAGGACATTGGGGCGCTCTGCGACGAGCATCGCCAGCGCGAGCTTGGTCTTCTCACCACCGGAGAGGGTCCCTGCGTCCTGTTCGACCTTGTCGGCGAGGAGGAAGCGCCCCAGAAGTGCTCGCTTGGAGGTTTCCGTCAGGTTCGAGCCCTCCATGTGGGCCAATACCGACTTACCCGGAGTGATCTGCTCGTGCTCCTGTGCGTAGTACCCGAGCTTTGCCTTGTAGCCGAGAGACACCTCCCCCAAGTCCGCCTTCTCGAGGCCGGCGAGAATCCGCAAGAGTGTGGTCTTGCCGGCGCCGTTGAGCCCGATGAGGAGCATCCGCTCCTCTCGCTCGACGGCAAACTCGACATCGAGAAAGACGAGGTTCTCACCAAACGACTTGGCGAGCCCGGTCGCGGCGAGGGGGACACGGCCGGACGGCTCGGGTTGGGGGAAGTCGACCTTGACCGCCTTGCCTCGCTTTTCCAGCTCGACGAGATCGCGTTTCATCCTGTCGACGCGCGTCTCCCATGAGCGGGCGATCTTGGCCATCTTCTCTGTGGTTCCCTTGAAACGCCTGATGTTCTCTTCCAGACGGGCGATCGCCTCGTCCTGGTGCTTCCGCTCCCGTTCGCGTTGCTCCCGGCGCCGATCCCGCTCCACCAGATAGTGGCTGTAGTTCCCCCGGTAGGCCTCGATCTGGTTGTTCTCCAACGCCAAGACCGAGGTGATCGCTTCGTCGAGAAGGGGGAGATCGTGGGAGACCACGAGCATGCCGCCGCGGTATGAGGCGAGCCATTCGACCAACCACGATTTCGCGTCGAGGTCGAGGTGGTTGGTCGGCTCATCGAGCAGGAGGATGTCGGTCTCCGCAAACAGGATGCGCGCCAGCTCTACGCGCCGCCGCTGGCCACCCGACATCGTCGCGACCGGTTGGGAGAGCTCCTCGTTCCCTATGCCAAGGGCGGCGGCCATTCGCTTAGCCTCCGCTTCTGCGACCAGTCCCCCTTTGGCCTCGAATTCGTCATGGAGCCTCGAAAACCGGGCGATGCCCCGATCACGCTCCTCGCCATCGAGGTCGTAGAGGCGCTTGCGGGCGTGTTCGATCTTTCGCTGCATCGCACCGATGTCGCGCGCCATCAGTATTCGCTCGAGCGCGGTGGCATCGCGGTGCTCCAGATCCGGCAGGGCAGCCTCCTGACTGAAGTACCCGATCACGCCGGAGCGAAGAACCGATCCCTCGCTCGGGGCCATATCACCTCTCAGGATCCTCATCAGGGTCGTCTTGCCGGCGCCGTTGCGACCCACGAGACCGATCCGATCTCCTGACTGCACGCTGAATGAAGCCCCGGCTATGAGGAGCCGGGGCCCGACCTCGACCTGTACGTCCCGGACGATGATCATTGCGCCGCACACATTACGAACCGGGGCCGGACTACTCCAGGTGATTAGCTGGTCGACCTGAAGTCTCAGACCACCTGACTACCCTCCGATCGTGTCAATCGGAGTACTCACCAGCGGTGGCGACGCGCCGGGGATGAACGCGGCCATCAGGGCTGTCACCAAGGTCGCCGCATCCAAGTCACTCACTGTGTGGGGCATTCGCGATGGCTTCGATGGGCTCATCGACGGAAATCTCCAGCCGCTGACGCGCCAGATAGGCAAGAAGGGTGCACTCAGCCCAATTCCGGAGGTCGAGGACTCCGGGGGCCATGGAGGCACCATGCTGGGGAGTGCCCGCTCGGAGCGTTTCTACACCAGGGAATCTCGAATAGTCGCCGCAGAAGTCTTCAAGGACTACTCACTTCAGGGACTGATAGTCATCGGCGGAAACGGATCGATGGCCGGCGCACATGTGCTGGCCGCCGAGCACGACATACCAGTGGTGGGGATACCGGCTTCGATCGACAACGACATCGGCCTCACACGCGAGGCGCTCGGTGTCGACACCGCGCTGAACACCATCGTGGATGCCTGCGACAAGATCTCGGACACGGCGCGCTCTCACCATCGGGCCTTCATCGTCGAAGTCATGGGAAGGAACTCCGGATACCTGGCAATGGCTGCGGCCGTCGCCACCGCGGCCGATGCCGTGCTGCTCCCCGAGCAGGGCAGTGGACCCGACGAGATCGTCGATTCGGTGGTGCGCGAGTTGAAGCGGAGCTTCGAAGGGGCCCGGGACAAGGCACGTGTTCTGATCCTCAAAGCCGAAGGGGTGAGCATCGCGACCGAGACCCTGGTCGACCGGGTCCGCGCCGAGCTCGGACCAGAGTCAGTTTTCGAGGTTCGCGCCACGATCCTCGGGCACCTGGTGCGAGGGGGAAACCCATCGTTTCGTGACCGTCTCCTCGCAGGTCGATTCGCATTCACTGCGGTGAGCGCGCTCCTCGAGGGGCATACCGATGTCATGACCGGCTGGAATCTGCAGGGGCTGGGGACGCAGACCTCCGACAGCTGGATCAAGCTTTTCCCGATCACGGCCGTGTTGGAGGAGACGGAAGCGCTTCTCGACGGATCGAGTGCCGTGACAATGGACAGGGTGCGGCGGATGGAGGCGATCCAGGGCGTCCTGGCCATCTGAGCCGGTACCCTTCTCGTCATGTCACGAGAGCCGGGCCCGGCACCCGATGCCGTCAACGAGGCGGTTCTCGAGACAAAACGACTCACATTGTCGTTCGGCAACGATCGTGACGCCGAGATGCTCTTCCCCTACGTCCATGGTGAGACGGGCCGCCAGGTGACAGACTTCCTGCTCTGGGACGGCCCCGACACTGTTGAAGACATCGCCAAGTTCTTCAGATTGCACACGACGGGGACTTTCGTGCCCCATGGGTTCCATTGGCTGTTGAGGGACAGGCACGGAGAGCTCACAGGGGCTCGTGGCACTCCAATGGGAAGCATCGGCATGAATCAGCGAGGACCGCAGGGTCGATGCTCGGTCGGCTATTGGCTGGCTCCACCCTTCTGGAAGAAGGGGATCATGACGGAAGGGCTGACCGAGGTCCTCCGACACGGCTTCGAGCAGCTGGGGGTGGTGAAGTTCGAGGCTGAAGTGTTCGTCGACAACGGGGCCAGCGCTGCCCTGCTCGAGAGAATCGGCTTCAAGCGCGAAGGCACGATCCGGCGAGCGCAGCAGAAGCGGGGGCGATGGGTCGATGAGCATCTCTATGGGCTGGTCCAGACGGACCTGTCTCCACCATGAAAACAACGAGCCCGATCACAGTGCAGTTCTACAAGTACCCCGACACGCCCCACTGGCGGCACGAGATGGTGCTCCTCGGGGACGACGAGCATGGAACCTGGTTGGGTGCGCCCCCTGGCACGATTCTGCAACGTGGAGTCGAGGAGCCGATCATCTGGAACCGGCCGTTCGTGCAGCTCGTCCAGCCGGGCAAGCCGTGGATTCCGATCTTCAACACCGAGCCCGTGAAGAGTCGTGTCTACGTGGACATCACCACAGTCCCGGTCCGCGCCTCGGAGGGACGGTTCGAGGTGATCGACCTCGATCTCGACGTGGAGCAGCTCGTCGACGGAACGATCCAGGTCCTGGACGAAGACGAATTCGACGAGCACCGGGTCTCGCTGAGATATCCGGCCTGGATGGTGGACCAAGCACGAGCCACAACTGCCGAGGTTGCCGTTGCGATCGAGCTCGAGAAGCCGCCTTTCGACGGAGCGCATCTCCCCTGGTTTTCGCGGCTTTCCGATCTCTCAGCTGATTAGGGTTGCCCCACTGATGGGGAAGATTCGCTCGCTGTTCGACTCGGCATTCCTGCGACGTGTGTCGTGGCATGTCAGACGAATCACATCCAGGATGGACAAGCGCTTCTTCATGTCGCTCACGGTGGGCTTGTTCATCGTTTTGAGCATCGCCGCCGTCGCGGTCTGGCTCGGCGAGACAGAGCGGACCCTTGGCGACCTCGGAGCCTCCTTCTATTGGGCTGTGACGACGGTTCTGGGCCAGGGCGATGCCTCCTACGTCTCGGGACCGGTTGGCTGGGTCGTCGGATGGCTTCTCGGTCTGTTTGGAGTGGCCATCGTCGCCACGATCACCGGTGCGCTCGTCGGCTTCGTAATAGATTTCCTATTAAAGGAGGGACAGGGAATGGGTGCTTCTGGCTACCAGGACCACATCGTCATCTGTGGGTGGAACTCGACGGCGAGAGACCTCGTCTCGGAGCTTTCGACCGACGACTATCAGGCGAAGCTGGTGCTTCTCCATGACTCCGAGCGCAGTCCAGCGGACGACAACGTGTACTTCGTGCGCGGGGTTCCGTCGAACGAAGCCGATCTGAAGCGGGCTGGAATCGAAAAGGCGCTGTCAGCCATCATCTGCCCCGTCGACGGGAGCAATGAAGCGGACATGAGCTCGATCCTCACGGTGCTCGCCATCGAGTCACTCGCCCCGCGGGTGCGGACCGTGGTCGAGGTGAACAACCCCGAGCACGTCCCACACTTCCGGCGCGCAAATGTCGACGAACTGATGATCACGTCCAAGCTGGCCGCCCATCTGTTGGCCCGATCCGCCTTGTACCCGGGGCTCTCGGAGCTGGTCACTGACTTGGTCTCCGGAGGCGACGGCTCCGAGCTGTATCGGGTCGCGCTACCTGCCGACTGCGTCGGCAAGCCGATAGATGATGTATCTGCGCGATTGAGAAGGGAGCACGGCGCGACGCTCGTAGGAGTCAATCGCAATGGCAAGACCATCACCAACCCACCAACCGACTTCAGCGCCATCGAAGGTGACAACCTGATCGTGGTTGCAGAGTCGCTCGGTCACCTCAGCCCCCTGCGCGACTCAACGGCGTTCTCCGAGACCGCTGTGTCGGTGGATCTGACCCTAGAAGAGGCCCCCGTCCCCGACTGAGCCTGCCCCGAACACACCTACGAACGCCTCATAGCCCAGCACCTCGGGGCGATCCTCTTCGGGCACAGCGAGCATCGACCAGTCGGGCGGGATCTGGGTCCGGTGTGCTTTCAATGCTTCCAGTTTGACCTCGATGAAGTCTCGAATGTCCTCCCACACCGTCACCAGATCATCGGGCACACCCGAGTGCCGCATTCGCTTCGCCGTCTCTGGATCAATGGTCCCCTGTGAGAGCATCATGTCGGCCCTCGCCGCCATTCGCCTGCGTGGCCAGGCGTTCATGTAGAGGCGAGGCACGCGCCACGGCTCCTCGCCCTCGGTGAGTGGGAAGCGCCTCAGGTCGTCGGCAAAGTAGAAAGCGTCCAGGCCGACTCTGTGCGTATTGATGTGGTCGGGGTGCCCGTATCCGCCGAAGGGGTCGTAGATCGTCATCACTTCCGGCTGGTGCCTCCTGATGAGTCTCACCAGGCGCGAAGCGGCTTCGTTGGGATCAGCCTGCCAGAAGCAATTGGGGTGATAGTTGGTCTCCCATCCCATCATCCCCGAGTCTCGATAACCGAGGAACTCGTGCTCTTTGACCCCAAGGATGTCGAGGGCGGCTCTGATCTCACCAGCGCGCACTTCGGCGAGCCGCTGCCGAATTGGCTCGGGGTCGTCGTAATTGTGAACCTCTCCAAGCGCTCCGTCCGTGGCGGTGACGACCACGATCGGGATGCCTCTCGCGGCATACTTGGCCATTGTGCCGCCCATGGCGATGGTTTCGTCGTCGGCGTGGGCATGGAAGGCGAGGAGTCCTGGCATGCCTGGGAGGATATTGCCGATTCAAGCGCATTCCTCAATCGACGGCGATAGGGTCGCCCCCGTGCCCGCACAGACCTTCTCGGCAACTGCATCGACGAGAGCCCGACCGCCGACGATCTGGAAGCGCCTGCAAGCACCGGAGACATGGAATGCCGTGCAAGGCGTCGATGAGGTGTTCGACCCTCAGTTCGACGACGGAAAGCTCGTGGGCTTCAAGTTTCACTCGACCGCAGCCGGCCGCAAGTACATTGGCACCGCCACCCCCGGACCGCGAGAGCGTGAGAAGTCACTGCAATGGGAGATCGCCACATCGGAGTTGAAAGGCTGGATCAGGGTTGAGCTCGAGCCCGACGGCACGGCGACCACCATCCACGTCACCATGCATGTCGAGAGTGTGTCTTTCATGGCCTCGCTCGGATTTCCACTGATAACCGGCGCGATCGCCAGCGGATTCCAGGAGACGGCCGACCAATTCGCACGCGACCTCGACGCGCACGAGTCGGAGTGAGCGCCGGAGGGACTACTCCTCGTCCTCGGCAGTTGCGGCGAGCTCCTCGGCAACGGCCTGGGCTTCTTCCTTCCCACCTTCGGCAACCTGAGCCCGGTCTGTGATCAACGTGACCTGATTGTTCAGCACCTGAAGGAAGCCACCGTGCACCCCGATCGTGGTTCGGGCGCCGGCCTCGTCTTCGATGGTCACAGGCCCCGTCACCAGAGCACCCATCAGCGGCTCGTGGTCGGCCATGATCCCCAACTCACCCTCAGGAGTCTTGGCGACGACGAACGTCGCCTGTCCGCTCCAGACAGTCGCCTCGGGCGACACCACATCGAGTTGGAAGGGCTTCGGCATCAGGCGGCGTCTTGCTTGCTCAGCTGGGCTGCCTTCTTCTCGACGTCCTCGCGCCCACCGACCATGTAGAAGGCCTGCTCCGGGTATTGATCCATCTCGCCATCGATCACGGCGCGGAAAGAAGCGATGGTCTCCTCGAGCGGCGTGTAGATGCCCTCTTGCCCGGTGAACTGCTCGGCAACGAACATCGGCTGAGCGAGGAAACGCTGGAGACGACGGGCGCGACCC
>QQVI01000347.1 GCA_003388545.1 Actinomycetota bacterium | reverse complement strand
TATCAGCCCAACGAGGGCTCCGAGTTCAACGGCGCTATCTTCGACGTCGCTTTCGATGTGGATGTGGGATATATAGCGATCGGCTATGACAGCGACGCCGACCCGTTCATCGACTTCCCGGATCAGTACCCCGCCATATGGACTTCCTCAGACGCAGAGTCCTGGGAGCGCAGCCGACTCGTCCAGGACGCGAGACTCACCGGCATCGTGGCCGAGGATGGCCGCTTTGCCGCCTTCGGATCGAGCGATCGCAACGGGAGCCCGACCGCCGATGGCGTCATCATCACGAGCACCGACGGCGCTACCTGGACTTCCGCGAGCGGTGACTTTTCCGCGATCGGAGGAGAAGACGGAATCCAGACCATCAACGCTTTGACCCGGGGGCCCGATGGCACCTGGCTTGCACTGGGATCAGACGAGACAGAGCTCGATGCCATTGGTGCCGTTGCAGTCTGGGAGTCTGGCGATTTGGTCAACTGGGCTAGACAACCCAACGACCTCGGCGCGTTTGGCGATGTAGCCGAAGCGCCTGCGCCATTCATCAATTCCGCCGTCACGACCAATAACGGGCTCCTGATCGCAGTAGGGGCAAGCGGGCTCACGGTGGAGCTCACCGGTGGTGGGAGCGTCTGCTGTCTCTATCGACCCCACATCATCGCCTACGACCCTCTGCAGACCGGGTAGTGATCGAGCACGAGGGGTCGTTGGAGGCGTAGGCTCGGGAAGATGACCGGACGGGCCCCCTGATGGGCACCGCCGAGGCGATCGACATCGTCTGGATTCTCTCTGCCGCAGCGCTCGTCATGTTGATGCAGGCCGGGTTCTCGGCATTGGAGAGCGGACTGGTCCGGACCAAGAACAGCATCAACGTCGCTGCCAAGAACTTCAGCGACTTCCTGCTCAGCACGGCCGTGTTTTGGATCGCAGGCTTTGCGATCATGTTCGGCTCATCAACGAACGGGATGTTCGGTTCGAGCGACTTCTTCTTCGGCGCCGGCGCTTCGCCATTCCTCACGGCCTTCTTCATTTTCCAGATGGGATTCGTTGGAACGGCAGCCACGATCGTGTCCGGCGCCGTGGCGGAGCGGATGCGCTTCTCCAGCTATCTGATCGTCACCCTGGTCGTATCAGCCCTGCTGTATCCGGTATTCGGCCACTGGGCCTGGTCCAGTGCGGCTGGCCTCGGTGGGACCGGATGGCTCGAGTCGATCGGATTCATCGACTTCGCGGGATCGACGGTCGTCCACTCGGTCGGCGGCTGGACGGCCCTGGCTGCGCTCCTCGTGATCGGGCCTCGTGCCGGTCGATTCGGGACATCGACCACCCCGATCCACGGCCATGACCTACCGCTCGTCACGGTGGGTGTCTTCATTCTCTGGTTCGGCTGGTTCGGCTTCAACGGAGGCAGCACGCTTGGCCTCACACCTGAGGTGCCCTCGGTCATCCTCAACACCACGATCTCCGCTTCCTTCGGGGGAATGTCCGCGCTAGCCATCTCGTGGTTCCTCCAAGATCGCCCGGATGTACCCACCATCATGAACGGCGCCCTCGCAGGGCTGGTCGCGATCACCGCTTCCGCCAACATCGTGACGCCGGTTGCCGCCGTAGCCATCGGCATAGTGGCAGCGGCAGTGATGTTCGCCGCAACGCGTCTGCTCGAGCGGTTTGAGATAGATGATGCCGTGGGAGCGGTCCCGGTGCACCTGGCCGCCGGGGTCTGGGGGACGCTGGCGGTTGCCCTTGTGGGCGACACAGGTGCATTCGGGGAAGGCGTGACACGCGCCGAGCAGCTTCTGGTGCAATCCATAGGGGCGGTTGCGGCTTTCGCGTGGGTCTTCGGCCTGGCGTATGCGATCCTGCGGACCGTCGACCGCTTGCGCCCTCTTCGAATCGGCGCGGCGGGGGAACTGGACGGTCTCAATATCGCTGAGCACGGCGCCAGCACCGTGATTGCCGACCTGTTGGCCGACATGGACCGTCACAGGGCCACAGGCGACTACTCGGTCCCAGTGGCGGTGGAGCCGCATACCGAGGCCGGCCGGATCGCTCAGCAATACAACCGCGTGCTCGCAACGGTTCATCGGGAAAAGAAGCAGCGCGAGTCGGCCGTGCGAGCACTACGAGATCGCTCTGCATCGCTGCAGCTGCTCCAGTCGATAACGGCCGCCGTCAATGAAGAGCAGGACCTCGAGGCGGCATATGAGACAGCGCTCCGAGAGGTGTGTGAGTTCACCGGGTGGTCCGTGGGCCATGTATATGCCTCGTCCAGCGACGGAGAACTCCTGTCCCCGACTCGCATCTGGCAGATGGATGACGATGCGCTGTCGGAATTCGTGCGTCTCACAGGTCAGACTCCTTTCCTTGTCGGCGAGGGTCTTCCCGGCCTGGCTGCGGAGAGAAGAAGAACAGAGAGGATGACGATCTCCGAAGACACGGCGTGGAATCCGCGACTCATGGCCGCCAGCCGTGCTGGATTGCGCTCGGGATATGCATTCCCGGTGTTTGCTGGGCCGGACGTCGTGGCGGTGATGGAGTTCTTCAGCCTCGAGCCCCCTGAAGAGCTGTCAGACGGTTTCCTGCGCCTCATGACCGCAGTTGGTACCCAGCTGGGAAGGGCCATAGAGCGCCGGCGGGCCGATGAGGCGAGGTTTAGGACAGTCGTAGACCACATGCCTGCGATGGTTCTACTCCGGGACCTCGATGGCCGATTCTTGCTAGCCAATCGGCGCTACGAGGAGTTCTACAAAGTCGCCAATCAGGCGCTCGAGGGTCGCACACTTGCGGAGGTCGCAAAGGAAGCGCCGGAATTGGGCCAGTGGCTTCTGGCCGACGAGTCACTCCAGCAGGATCATGAGGTCCTGCGGACCAATCGGACGCTCGAGAGAGAGCTGGACATGACCATCGACGGGCAGCCTGTAGTGCTTGCGAGCGTCAAGTTCCCCATTCCGGGTCCTACCGGCGAGACGATCGCACTGGGCGGCATCGAGATCGACATAACCGAACGCAAGAACCACGAGGCGGAGCTCGCAGCCCTGGTCGAAAAGGTGGAGATGGCCAGAGACGAAGCTCTGCGCGCCACACAAGCAAAGAGCCGCTTCTTGGCGAACATGAGTCACGAGCTGCGCACACCACTCAACGCGATCATCGGTTTCGCCCGATTGGTGAGGCGCAAGACAGCAGGTCATATCGATCAGCGACAAGCAGACAACCTGGGCAAGATCCTCCAGAGCGCCGAGCATCTCATGTCCTTGATAAACGACATCCTCGATCTGTCGCGGATAGAGGCCGGCCGGTTGGAGGTCTTTCCAACCATGGTCGAGGTCGGCAGTGTTCTTGATGAGGTGGTGGGATCGCTCGACCCCCTCGCCTCCGAAAGTGGCTTGAGCTTGGTGGCATCAACGCAAGGCCGGATCGACCTGTTCACCGACGAGGAGAAGCTGCGACAGGTGCTGATCAACCTCGTAGGCAATGCGGTGAAGTTCACGCCCGAGGGAAGAGTCGACATTCATGCCGCCAAAAGTGCGGACCGGGTTGAGATCGAAGTCGCCGACACGGGGATTGGGATCTCGGAAGAAGACATGCAGAGGATCTTCGACGAGTTTGAGCAGGTAGACACCGGACCGACTCGAACCTTCGCCGGAACCGGTCTCGGCTTGTCGATTTCCAACCGTCTCGTTCGGCTGCTGGGCGGGAACATCGCCGTGCGGAGCACGGTCGGACAAGGCTCCGTGTTCACCATTCGCCTGCCGCTGCGTTACGAAGCGTCGATAGCTCCCGGTGCTTTGCCATGAGACAGGCGGCCTGAGATGAAGTCGGTCCTGGTCGTCGAGGACAACCCTCTCAACCGTGACCTCATGGTCCAGCTCCTCGAAGACCGATATTGCGTGATCACCCGGGGAGACGGCGAGACCGGACTGAGGGCTATGTTCGAGCTCGAGCCTGACGTGGCTCTGCTCGATCTGTCACTTCCCGATATCGATGGGCTCGAGCTCGCGAGAAGAGTCCGCCAGGACGATCGCGTCAAAGACACCCCCTTGATCGCCGTGACCGCTCATGCCATGCCAGGAGACAGAGAGGCCGCGCTCGCCGCTGGATGCTCTGCCTACATCCCCAAGCCGATCGATGAAGACGAGCTCTTCGAGATCCTGGACAACCTCGTGGGAATCTGATGTCGCCCGACGAAGGCCCAGCCAAGATCCTCATCGTCGATGACGAGCCGCTGAACCTCGATCTCCTGGTCGAGGAGCTCGAGGACCGCGGGTACTTGGTGGAAACGGCCGAAAACGGCGCCGTCGCGCTGGAGAAGGTCGCAAAGTCCCCACCGGACTTGATCCTGCTCGACATCGTCATGCCAGTGCTCGACGGATTGGAGACCTGTCGAAGGATCAAGAACGACCCGGTCACGGCACTCATCCCTGTCGTGATGATGACTGCTCTTACAGCAGTCGAGGACCGTATCAGGGGAATCAGGGCCGGAGCCGACGACTTCCTCTCGAAGCCAGTCGACGATCGGGAGTTGATGGCAAGAATCGAGACGTCGATCCGCACCAAGAGAGCAATCGATACGACACAACGAGAGTTGGCTAGCGCGTCTGGTCAGTTGGCATTGCTCAACCGGGTTGATCGCGATGCAACCGCGATGAGCGTCACTTCCGAGACTGCGGACAAGGACGTCCTGTACGCAGCCATCGCAGCTGCAGGGGGCTGGCAGGCCGATGGTCGGCCGGACTTATGGCTTTTCGTGGACGATGACCCGACCGCTCATAGCGCGGTCGCGGCTCGGCTGGGACTAGATCTGGGAGAACGGTTCGACGCATCGGTGGCCATCGAGTCGGGCTCCACCCGCGTCAGCCTGAGCCGGCAGGTCGAAGACGACGCGGCGAGTTGGGTAAGCGAGCTTGCCGGCCCGGCGGCACAGAGTGCCCGTTCGCTGCTTTGGCTGGCCGGGCCCGGTCAAGTCGTGGCCGGCCCGGAAGCGGCACGACGGCTCGAGGGATCGTTGAAGTTGTCGACGCTTCCTGGCTCGGAGGCGAAGATGATCGAGGGGACGGCCATCGAGCCTTCAGCCGAGCAGCCGACCGAGCCCCATCTCGTTTGGCCTGATGCCTATGCAGAGCTCGAGGCAGAGGTGAGGTCGGGGTGGGGAGTTGAGGGACCCATATTCGTGACACAGAGCTTGAGTGGGAAGTCAGGGGCACGCGTCTACAGCGTCGACATCACCACACGAGCCTTCAGCGGTCAAGCCATCCTGAAGTTGGACAGCGCTCCCCATCCAGACTGGAACGAAGACGACGAAGCTGCACGGCACCGGCGCGCAATCGAACTCAATCCAACCTTTGCTGAAAGCCACTTTCCTCAGGTCGTCCACTCGACTGTCTTCGACAAGTGGGCAGCAACTCTCTCCAGCATCGCCGGAGGAGGGCTCGAGTATGTGTTGCCCTGGGCACAGGTCGACTTCGACACCCAGACGGAAACGGCCGGGCAAGTCTCTGGCGGGATCCTCACCGAGTGGAACTCGGGTTATCAGCTGTCAGACCCGGTCACTCCGATGGAGGTGCTCGACTCGTGGCTGGACTATCGGCTCGACCCTGAGACCGGACGTGTCTCGGGCTTCCTCGACAGCCTCGGAGTTGACCCTGACATCGCTTCTTTCACCCTCGCCGGCCGGTGGTACCCGAATCCCTATTCCTTTGCTCGCGGGGTAGTCACGGTTCCAGGGCGGACGACCCTGCGAGCAGCCCTCGGGATGATTCACGGTGACCTGCATGGGTTCAACGTGCTGATACCTTCTCGCGGTGACCTTCATCCCTACTACCTGATAGACCTGGCTTTCTTTCAGGAGAGGGAATACCTCTTCTTCGACAACGCCTACTTCGAATTGGCCCACCTTCTTCACTCGAGGGAAACGACGACCGTCCAGCGCTGGATCAAGATGGTCGACTCATCTCGAGGCGGATCAGTGCCAACTGGAGATGACTACGGCCTGGTCAGGATCGTGGAGTCTGTGCGCGACGCGGCCAGCAGTTGGATCAGCGACCATGAGCCGAACAGGCTCGCCTACATGGAGTCTCAATATGCGCTGGCACGAGTCGCAGCCGGATTGAACTTCGTACACAAGCGGGTAACGGATCAGATACGGCTTCTCTCCCTGCTTTACGCCGCCCTGAACCTCAAGGGATATCTACGGTTCCAGGGTGTCGATTGGCCCATGGACGGGCCTTCGCTCTCGCTCTGATCTAACAGAGCCCCTTTGGATGCCCCGGATGGCTTGATTAGCGCTTTCGGGATCGCCAACCTGTGCCCTGACAAACTCACATCGAGGAATCCATGGCGCTGCGTCTGAGCGACAAATGGGTATGGGACTTCTGGCTCGTCGAATCGGAAGGCCGACACCACATCTTCTACCTCCAGGCACCGAAGTCGATCGGCGACCCCGACCTGCGTCACTGGAACGCATCCATCGGGCACGCCGTGTCGGACGACTTGTCCAACTGGGAGGTTCTCCCCGACGCTCTGGGCTCTGGAGAGCCGGGATCCTGGGACGACAAGTCGACGTGGACTGGGTCGATCATCGAGAACGAAGGACGATGGCATCTCTTCTACACAGGGACGACCACAGCCGAGCAAGGCGTGAAGCAGAGGATCGGCATGGCGACCAGCGATGACCTGATCAACTGGAAGCGCTCAGGAGACGGGCCGCTCATCCCGATCGATCAGCGCTGGTACGAGACATTCGAGGAGGGCCACTGGCACGACGAGGCATGGCGAGATCCGTGGGTGTTCCGCCACGACGGAGCGTTCCACGCCACCATCACCGCGCGATCGAATCAGGGGCCTCGATTCGGTCGCGGTGTCGTTGCGCACGCCAAGTCTTCCAACCTCTACGACTGGGAGGTGCTCCCACCGATCACAGAACCCGATGGGTTCGGCCAGACCGAAGTCAGCCAGGTGATCCACTACGAAGACAGGTGGTATCTGGTCTTCTGCAGCGACACCCCAACCCAAAGCCCGCATCGGCGTCGCAACGGGCCAGGGTCGGGCACGTATTACCTATCGGGAGACGACCCGCTCGGCCCGTTCCCGCTCAAGGAGGCAAGGCCCCTCAGCGTCGATCGGCCCGGGTCGACCTACGCCGGGCGCCTCGTCGATCTCGGGGACGAGGGGCTCTACTTCCTCACCTGGGAGTGGGTCGGGCACGGTCACGAGTTTCTGGGTGTCATATCCGACCCATTCCCCGTCCATGGCACGGAGTCCGGCGAGCTGGAGCTGGGCAAGTGACCACGGCCTGGGAGAGGGCCCATCTGGATCAGCTGGAGTGGACGCTTGCCACTGTCTCGTCCTACACGCCGGATGAGATCGTGAGGTTGGTTCCTGACCTCTACCTCTGGGACCTCTGGCCTGTTCGGCTTGCCGATGGTGAGCTGGCGACCGTCGACGGCAACGAGATGTGGATGGCCCTATCGGCGCCTTCCCACCTTCAGCCCGGCCAGCGTCATGACGTGGCCCGTATCCGGTTCATCACTCGCCGCGGCGACCGATGGGTCGATCGCGGGAATGTCTTCGGCGAGGAAGAGAGCATCGGGAGCCGGGAATGGGCCGGGTGCGCTCGATATCACCCTGAATCGCGGCAAGTCGAAGTGATCTACACCGCGGCAGGTACCCGTGGTGAATCCGCCCCAACCTTCCAACAGCGGATCGTGACCGCCCTGGGCACTCTGGGCGACGACTTCACGATCAAGAACTGGGCTTCGCACCGGGAGGTGATCACCCCGGGTGGCCCATATCAATCGACAGAGCATCAGGACAGCGGCCAGCCCGGGTTCATCAAGGCGTTTCGCGACCCTTTCCTATTCGTCGATCCAGAGAGCGAACAAACCACGCTCCTGTTCACGGCGTCTCTCGCCGAGTCCGACACAGAGTTCAATGGAGCCGTTGGTGCGGCCAGGGAACACGTCGATTCGACCTTCTCGCTTCTCCCACCCCTGGTCACCGCGGACGGCGTCAACAACGAGTTGGAGCGTCCCCACGTCGTCTATCACCAGGATCTCTATTACTTGTTCTTCTCGACCCAGGCCCGCACCTTCCACCCCGATGTCGTTGGTCCGACTGGCCTCTATGGCTTTGTTGGCGAGAGCTTGGGCGGCTCGTGGAGCCCGATCAACGACTCAGGTCTCGTGCTGCGCAACCCCGAAGACGAGCCGTTCCAGGCGTACTCCTGGCTGGTGCTGAACGACTTGAGCATCGTGAGTTTCGTCGACTTCCACAACCTCCGGGGGCTCAAACCCGAAGATGTCGAAGCGGCCGGCTTCGGACGTGACCACTTCGGGGGGACACTGGCACGCGTGGAGAGGATCGAGCTCGACGGCGCAGTCTCCCGGCTCATCCCGTACTGAGCTCTCAGGCCTGAAAGTCGGTGTCTTCTAGACGCTCTGCACCGCGCACACCTTGCAGCAGTGATGCATCGAGGCTCGAACCATGAAGTACCGAGATGTCTCCCGTTGTCTCGAGTACGACAGCCCGGACCTCCGAGATGTCGAGCACATTCGCCTCTCTCAACTTCGCCCGAAGGTCTGCCGATGTGACGCGAGTTTCCAACATTCGATCTTCCAGCATCTCACCGTTTGCCATCAAGAGCACGGGGGTGTTGTCGACGACACGCTCGAACTGCCGTTCCCTGCGGAGCATCGCGACGACGCGCTGAGCGCCGATGACGACAACAAGCGCAACCAGCCCAGTGAGGATGCCTGCTCCGCCCACGGCGACGCTCGCCAGGATCGACCCTGCCGCCACTGTCACTGCGAAGTCGAAGCTGGACATCTTCGAGAACGTCCGGAGCCCGTTCAGCCGAACCACCGCCACCACGATCACAAAAATCGCGACGGAGGCGACGCTGGTGCGCCACAAATCAGTCAGCGTGAATTCAAACAAGGAGAGACCTCGATCGACGACATCGGGCCTTACCCCGTCGCATCGACTCCGAATCATTGTCTCCGAGGTGCCTGCCTATTCTGAGTTGATGGATGCTGTCTGTTTCGAGTGCGGCGACACGATCGAATCCGAGACGCTCGAGGCTCTCGCCGAAGCCTTTCTCGATCACGGACGCGCCAATCATGAGTGGCCGTGGCCCGATCAGGCCATCAAGAACTACGCCGAAGCCACCCAGCGATTGACCGGGGGGTCGGAGCGTCTCGACTCGATTGGCGAGATCGAAGTCCATCGAGTGACTGAGAAGCGCATCGACGACTGGAGATACTTCTTCGACCACGACGCTTTCGTGGGATCTCCAGAATGGGCAGGTTGCTAC
>QQVI01000069.1 GCA_003388545.1 Actinomycetota bacterium | reverse complement strand
CCGTCGGCGCTGTCGCCCCAGCTCTCGACCAGCTCGGCCAGCCCGGATTCGCCAATCACGGACACCTTGCCTCCGGCGGCATCGACGGCGGCGGCCGTGGCATGTCCGACCGCGGCCACGGGAACGTCCGGCATCCCACCCGCTGGCCACAGCACGGCAATAGCGCGGGGCGAGGTGACCAGCAGCCAATCGGATTCGGCTGTCCGGGCCCTGACGCTATCGAGGACCGCCGTCGCAGCGGGGTCGACGGCTATGCAGGGGAGGATCACGGGCTGACAACCATGGGCCTCGACGATCTCCGCGAGCTCGATCGATCTTTCTCTTGTCGTAGTGAGGGCCAACCGGGGCGCAGTCACAGCGACAAAGCCTTCTGAAGAACCCGAGCCGCATCGTCGGGAGACTCTCCTCCCACTGTGGCGAATCTCGGACCCCGGTCGTCCTCTACGAACCCCGACATGACCATGCCTGTAGGGTCCACCTGGCCCAACGCACCAAGGGCCGACCTGCATCCTGCTTGTGTGAGCGCCAGCAACATTCTCTCGGCCTCCACCGCGGCGCGAACCCGGGCATCGTCGATGACCTCGACCAGTTCGACAGCCTGTGTTCCGGATCTCACCTCCACAGCGAGGGCGGCCTGTGCCGGCGCCGGAACCATCTCTTCGAGACTGAACCGGTGGCCTATCTCGTCGCCCAGGCCGAGACGCGCCAAGCCCGCCTCAGCAAGGATCACGGCGTCGAATCCGCCATGGCGCACCTTGTCGAGCCTCGTGTCAACATTGCCTCTGATGTCCGCTATCTCGACATCGGGGCGCAGCCGGAGCATCTGTGCAGCGCGGCGCGGGCTTCCTGTTCCGACCCTCGCCCCGTCGGGAAGAGAGACGAGGTCGTGACCGCACAGGACATCCCAAGGCTGCTCCCGTGCCGGGTAGAAACTGATCAATTCCGCGGGCCCTGCCACCGGAAGGTCCTTGCACGAGTGAACGGCGAGATCTGCTCTTCCGTCGAGGACAGCTTGCTGCACTGAGCGGACAAACGCGCCGACTTCAGTCAGGGTTGTGACCGAGGTGGTCCGATCCATGTCACCAGTGGTCGAGATTTCAAGCATGCTGACTTCGGCGTCGGGATGAGCTCGCCTCAAGAGCTGAGCGACATGTTCCGCTTGGGCCAATGCCAAGCGGGACCGGCGGGTGGCGATCTTGAGTTCAGTCATCATCGACGCCGAAGGCGTCGGCGATGACGTCAATCGCCTCGGGTGCCCGATCCTCCCCCTTCAGGTAGGAAACCGGACGTGCCAGCAGACTTCGGGTCGCCGTGTGCACCGCCTGGCGGAGGGCAGCTTCGTCTCCGGAGTTACTCAGCCGCCCCGAGAACCGCTTGACGACACCGTCCACGATCTCGTCGGCGCTCGACATGAGCTGACCAATGAGAGGGCCTACCTCATGGTGGTCCCGGTACTGCCGATAGGCCTCGGCGGCGGCTCCCTGGACCAGCGCGTCGGCTTCGTCTGATCGAGAGCGGCGATCCGCCATACGGGCGAGATCGTCAATATCGAAGTAGGTGACCCCCTCCGACAGGGATGGGGCAAAATCAGGTGGCATCGCCATGTCGATGAGGGTCAGCGGTTTACCCCGACGGGCGACCGCAGCGACCAAACTTTCGTCATCAACGAGTCGATGCTTCGCCGACGTGGCCGATATCACAGCCGGAAACTCGGCCAGCACTGCGGGCGCCTCGTCGAACGCGAGAACCTGGACTCCGGGACGATCCCCGACCTTCTCCGGGTGACGGGCCACCACAGTGACACAAGGGGGTGCAGGTAATAGCAGTAGGCCATCGACCACGGCAGTGCCCATGACGCCGGAGCCGAGCACGGCAACTCGATCGGCGGTGCCTACGGCCTGGGCGGCAACTGCCGCCATCGAGTTGTGGGGGGACCCGGGAAGTAGCTCTCGGGCCTGCCTACCGACGGCCACGGCCGTCTCCAAGGCTCGAGCAAAGACACCGCTGGCTTGTCCCGCGTCCTCAGCTCTGATGAGTGTCTGGCGGAACTGGGTGAGGATCTCCTGTTCGCCCAGGATTGGGGATTCGAGACCGGCTGCTATGCGATATATGTGAGTCAGAGCGCGTTCGCCGTGTCGGATCTGAGGCTGCGCGTCGGTGGCGAGCTCACCAAACATGGCGTGCAGTGTTTGTGTCAGCGCTTCTTCCGGTTCTGGTACCACCACCTCGACCCGAAGACATGTGGAGAGGACAAAGCCACTGTCAAGGGCGGGAGCCGAGAGGAGCCGAGCGGCGAGCTCCGCCCGCACACTTCCGTTGTGTTGGGGGTAAGCGAAACTGGCTGAAGAGATATCCAAGGTTTGCTCGTGGGTGACGACTCACCAGAGTACCGGCCTGTTCTGCCGACAGCTTGTCGGAAAAGAATGGCCCCTCCTCGAGGGGGCCATTTCTCACTCAGGGTTGGTTCAGTGATGCGTGCCGTCGAGGACAGCGGATGATCTCCTGCAAAGGAGGTGAGAGTCAGACCCAGGCTCGAGGTTCGGATCGCACCATCTCGAGAAGCTGTGCCTCCGGACTATCAGGCTCGGGCTCGTGTGCGTAGACCCAACGGGCTACTGGGGGCAACGACGCAAGAATCGACTCGGTGCGTCCCGCCGTCTCGAGACCGAACCGGGTCCCCCGGTCCCAAACCAGGTTGAACTCGGCGTATCGACCACGACGAATCTCCTGCCACTTCGTCTCCCTTCTCCCATAGCTCATGCCAACACGACGCTTCAGTATCGGGACATAGGCCTCGTCTAGCCCATTTCCGAGCTCACGCTGGAAGGCCCACACGGCTTCGAGGTCCTCGCTCAGATGATCGAAGAAGATGCCCCCTATCCCCCGAGCCTCGCCCCGGTGTGGCAGGCGGAAGTAGTCGTCGCACCTCGCTTTCCAGGCGGTGTAGTCGGCTGAAGCGTGCCGATCGCAGGCGTCTTTGAGCATTGAGTGGAAGTGCCGGGCATCCTCCTCGAACAGGTAGTACGGGGTGAGGTCGGCTCCGCCCCCGAACCACGCATCCCCGCCGTCTGTCTCGAAGTACCTGATATTGGCGTGGAAGGTTGGGGCGTAAGGGTTGCGGGGATGGACGATGATGGAAACCCCGCTCGCATAGAAGCGATTGCTGTCTGCGGCCAAACTCTCGGACAACTGCTCCGGGGTGCGGCCTTCCACAGCGGAGAAGTTGACAGCTGCCTTCTCAATGTGGATCCCGTCTGCGAGGATTCGGGTCAGGCCACCTCCTCCGCCCGGGCGGTCCCAGGAGTCGGTGATGAAGCGACCGGAACCATCAACTGCCTCGATCGCAGCGCAGAATCGCTCTTGAATCCCCCGGTACGCCAGTTCGACCTCATTCCTATCCACTTACCTCGGACCCCTTGTATCTTCCGCTCCAATGCCTCGCAAAACAACTGATCTCAGCGATACCGAACGAGAGTTCCTCACCGAGCGTCATCTCGGGACGTTGACGACCGTACGCGAGAACGGCACGCCACACGTCGTCGCAATTGCCTTCGGATTCGACGCCGAGGCCGGAGTCGTTCGCATCATCAGTTCTGACCGGACTCAAAAGGTGAACAATGTGGATCGAACGGCACGTGCCGTCGTCTGCCAGGTCGACGGTCGCCGTTGGCTGTCTCTCGAGGGAGCGGCGAGAGTAGAGCGAGATCCTGATGGCGTCGCAATGGCCGTGGCCGCATTCGAGGCCCGTTATCGACCCGCTCGCGAGAACCCAAATCGGGTCGCGATCGAGATCCAAGTCGACCGCGTGCTGGGCCGGGCCTGAACCGATCACGTCACGCCGCGAACCATTTCGGCGACAGCTGAAACCCACTTCGGCTCGGCATTCACACAGGGCACGAGCAGGAGGTCCTCCCCACCGGTGTCCCTCCACTGTTCGCGAAGCCTGATTCCGATCTCCTCCAGGGTCTCCAGACAGTCGGCAGTGAATGATGGAGTGAGAACGGCCAATCGACGGACTCCTCGTTTGTAGAGTTCTCCGACCTCGACATCGGTATACGGCTCGATCCACTTCTGACCGGCCAACCGCGATTGGAATGTGGTGCTGTAACTTCCTGAATCGAGTCCGAGCTCTGCGGCGACAGAACGGGTCGTGGCAAAACACTGCGCCCGGTAGCAGAAACGGTTTGCCTCAACCATCTGATCACAACATCCGGCTCGTGCGAGGCACCATTCTCCTGTTGGATCACTCTTTTTCACTTGCCTTTCAGGAAGTCCGTGATAGCTGAAGAGGACATGGTCTGGCTGAAACGAGTCGAGGTGCGGTCGAGCAACATCTGCCACAGACTCGACGAAACCCATATCGTCGAAGAAGTCGCTGATCGTCGTCACGTTGACCACGTTCCAGCGTCCACCGATGACGCGGAGCGCCTCCTCGAGCGCTGAGCCGGTAGCCGCCGAGGAGTATTGGGGAAAAAGCGGCAGGACGACGATTTGATCACAGTTGGCGGCAATCAACTGTGCAACGGCCGACTCAACCGAGGGGTTCTGGTACCGCATTCCATAGGCCGCTCGATAGCCGTCACCAAGTGACTCCTGGAGACGGTTCGTCAAAGTCTCAGTGTGAATAGTCAACGGTGATCCGTTCTCGGTCCAGATCTTCTCGTACTGCTCCGCAGAACGACGGGGTCGGAATGGAAGGATGACCGCGTTGAGGAGCAACGCTCGGGCTGGAGCGGGGATGTCGAGCACGCGTGGGTCGGAGAGAAACTCACGCAGGTATCGGCGGACATCGGAGACTTCGGTGGAGTCAGGGGTTCCCAACTGGAGGAGAAGGACTCCGACTGGTCGGGTGTCGATACTCATGAGAAAGGAAGTTAGAGGGATGTCCCGGCAATTAGTGAATCCACTTCATACGGCTGGAAACACCATCCTGGACAGCGGGTGGTCGCGTTCCTCGTGAACCAAGAACGTGGGAAGGATCGTCCTCGTCGACCGAGTGCTGGCCGCGGGGAACAGACCCTGTGCGCTATGGGTGAGACGCTGCTCAGCCGTCCAGGCGCAGACGTTCGAACCCGTCGAGCATCACATCGAGGGCGAATTCAAACTCAGTCTGGTCATCGCACCAGCCAAGGGTCTCGTCCGCATCGTCGGTGTGGGCGATCTCGGACATGAACTCCATGAACAAAGGGAGTTCTTCCGCCATCTGAGCGAAGACCTCATCTGAGGTCTGCTCGTCTTCGGAGCCGGGAGCCGGGTTGAACATCTCCTGGCTGAACCCGAGAGCGCGGCTACCCAGAGCGTGCATGGCGTGATGGGCCAGATCCCATGAAACCCCACCGGCCTGAAAGATCTCGAGTAGGCCATGAAAATACCGAAGGGCGGCGGCATTCATCGTCGAACGCGTCTCCAGGACCCACGGTGCCCACTTGTGACGCAACATCACCGAGCGAGCGCGCAGGATCATCGTCCGCATCGTCTCTTTCCACGTCTCGGGTGTGACACTCGTGTCGATGTCCGCAGTCTCCTGGAGTATTTCACGGACGATCATCTCGGCCACACCGTCGAGTAGCGCCTCTTTGTTTGCGACGTGGTAGTAGAGCGACATTGCCTCGACATCGAGTCTTTCTGCCAGGCCCCGCATCGTCAGCGCCTCGAGCCCGCCCTCGTCGGCGACTTCGATCGCAGCGGACAGAACGCGATCACGACTGAGCGGTGTGCGAGTCTCTCTCTTGGGCTCGGTGACCATGCTCCTGCGATTCTACCGTACGCAGTAAGTCTTGACAGCCTTACGTTGTATGGCTATGTTCCCTTACAACGTATGAAAGTAGGTTCAGGCATGGAAACCCCCGAGACGATCCCGAGCCCGGTGAAAGTCGAGACAATGAAAGCAGCGCTGCAAACCGGGTACGGCCCGGATGCCAGGGAGGTCATTCGGGTGGGCCACACCGATGTTCCCACATATGAATCTGACCAGGTATTGATCGAGGTGGCGGCCTCGTCGACCAACGCCCTCGACTGGCACTACATGACCGGCCTCCCCTACTTCATCCGGCTTCAATCCGGGCTTCGCTCACCAAAGCGCCAGATACCCGGAGCGGACTTTGCCGGCGTCATCGTCGGCGTCGGCGACGATGTGACCGATTTCGCCATCGGCGACAGGGTATTTGGCGATGTCAGCCAGGGCGCGTTTGCCGAGTATCTGGTGGCACACCCCCGCCTTCTCTCCCTCGCACCGCAATCCATCCCCCTCGAGGAGAGCGCAACTCTCGGCGTGGCCGCTCTCACCGCGCTGCAGGGTCTGCGTGATTGGGCCGCTATGAAACCAGGCGATCGGATACTGATCAACGGAGCCTCAGGAGGGGTCGGCACCTTCGCGATCCAGGTGGCCCGCGCGCTCGGAGCGGCCCACATCACAGCGGTCTGCAGCACCAACAATGTCGACACGGCCTTTGCACTCGGAGCCCATCGTGTCGTCGACTACAAGAAGGAAGACTTCACCGGGATCGAAGATAAGTTCGATGTGTTCTTCGACAATGCGGGCAGCAAGAGCCTTCGGGCTTCGCAACGGATGCTGACCGAAAACGGCGTCTTCGTGATGATCACCGGCCGCAAGGGGAAGTGGATCCGACCTGCCGACCGCATGATCGGCGGCGCCATCGGGTCGAAGTTCTGGAAACAGCGTTTTGCGGGAGGCACTGCATCGGCCAACGGCAGAGACAGTGCGACGCTCGCGAAGATGGTCGACGACGGCCAGGTCCGACCGGTGATCGATCGACGGTTCACATTGGACGAGGCAGTCGAGGCGCTGGCATACCAGGCCGAGGGTCACGCACGGGGTAAGTCGATCGTGACGGTGCGCTGATGGCTCTTCCAAAGTGGCTCGCGAAGATCAACCGACGCTGGGTGAATCCGAAGGCGATCAAGAGCGGAACCTGGCCGGTCCTCGAACACGTCGGCCGCAGGTCGGGCAACGTGTACCGAACACCTCTTGATGCATACGAGATCGAGGATGGATTCCTCTTCACGGTCAACTACGGCTCATCGTCCGACTGGCCTCGCAACGTGATGGCGGCGGGAAGCGCCGTCCTCGAGGTCGAGGGCCTTCGTCACGCTCTGGTCGACCCCCGGATGGTGCCAGTCAAGGAGGGCTACGGTCTTCTCGATCGGAACGCCAAGACCCCTCCATCGTTCGTAGGCGTGGAGCAATGCCTGCTGGTCTCGCTGGCGGACTCGTCGAACTCGATGGCGGATCGGGCTCGCCAGTCTCACAGCTCCGGAAGAGTCCCTCGACCACGCTAGGACCAAGGCCTGCAAATGGACAATCCCTATTGACGGGAAGTCAGTGACCGAACTCCTGACTCTGGTCGACCCCGACTCCGGGCCGCTGTTCAGGCAGACACCTACTCACCGACGAGGCTTTCCACGACTTTGGCGACGTGGGGCAGTTGAGCGCCCAAGAAGACGAAATACGAGATACCGTGGCGCTCGCGACGCTCTACGATCGAATCGCGCAACCTCTTCTCGTCGCCCAAGAACACGTGAGGAGACCTGAGGACGTCGTCGGGCGTCGTCCCCCACTCCCCTGCCAGGCGTACCGCAACAGAGTCGAAGTCGGGGTCCGGATCTAGATGGTGAGCCATCACGCTGATCTCGATCTGGGCGAATCTGGCACCCGCACCTTGTCGGATCCACTCGATTTGCCGGTCGATCCTGGCGGCGGACGTGCCCAGGCCCTTCCCAAAGTCAGCGAATCGCGTAGCCACCCTGCCCAACCCCGAGATGCCGACGATGTCAGCCTCCCTTCCCGCAATCCCGAGCATGCGCCGACCCGAACCGGCTATCAGGATCGGAGGTCGGGGAACTTGCACAGGTCTCGGACAGGCCACCCCGGTCACTTGATAGTGCTCACCCGCAAACGTGAAGGGAGAGCCGGCCCAGCATCCTTTGATCACCTCGATGGCTTCCTCGAATCGATCGACCTTCGTCCTTCCGTCGTCGTATGGGAGGCCGGCGGCGTCGTATTGGGCCTTGATCCAGCCCGTGCCGATACCCAATTCGAAACGACCCTCTGAGAGGATGTCGAGAGTGGCTGCGTCTCGCGCCACCCCTATTGGATGGTGGTAGTCGTTGGCGATCACCATCGACGAGACCCGCATGCTGGAAACCTCGGCAATGGTGGACAGCAGAGGGAAGACTGCGTGACGGTCGCTGATGTGATCGGCCGTGGCAGCCACTGAGAATCCAGAACCCTCTGCCTGCTTCACCATCTCAACGAGTTCGGTGCGAGATGGGGCGCCGCCGAGGGTGATCCCGAATCTGAATGGTCTTGGCATCTGTGAACACCTGGTCGTGTGGCTACCCAAAGGTAGCCACACGACCCAGCGTTCAGGCTCCGACCTCGACTGGAACTCCCACCGAGCTCCCGTATTCGGTCCACGAGCCGTCATAGTTGGCAACGTCGTCGAACCCGAGCAGTTCGCTGAGCACGAACCAGGTGTGCGACGACCGTTCACCGATCCGGCAGTAGGCGATCACCTTGTTGTCGCCCGAGATACCTTTGCCCCCGTATAGAGAGCGAAGCTCTTCGACCGACTTGAAGGTCCCGTCCTCGTTGGCCGCCTGAGACCAGGGGATGTTCGCCGCACCCGGCACGTGGCCGGCAACGTACGGCTGCTCCTGGGGCAGATGCTCGGGGGCCATCACTTCGCCGGAGAACTCTCCGGGAGAACGGACATCGACCATTTCCCCACCCGTCGTGGCGAACTCGACCATATCGTCGCGGAAGGCCCGCAACTCCGGGCGCTCGGGACCTTGGATCTCGAACTTCGCGGGTTGCACGTCGGAGGTCAGCTCGGTCATCGGCCGGTCTTCCAGCTCCCACTTCGTCCTGCCTCCGTCGAGAAGCTTGACGTTTTCGATTCCACGCAGCTTGCACAGCCAATACGCATACGCTGCGAACCAGTTGTTGTTGCCGCCATAGAACACGATGGTCTGGTCGCTGGATACGCCTTTAGACCCGAGCAACGCCGCCAGTTCGTGAGCCGAGACGAAGTCCCGTCTGGGAAGCGCGTGAAGCTCTTTCTTCCAATCGAGCGACGCCGCTCCGGGGATGTGGCCTTTCTCGAAGAGGGTGGTGTCCTCGTCTACCTCGATCACTGCGATCGAAGGGTCGTTGAGCGACGCTGCAAGAGCGTCAGTGTCGATCAGAGGACCCGTTCCGATTTCTGTCTGTAGTGCCATTGTTGGCTCCTTTCCGATTGCCCCGAACGGGCTACTACACGAGCGACCAGACATGTACACGGTTCCC
>QQVI01000009.1 GCA_003388545.1 Actinomycetota bacterium | reverse complement strand
GCTGGCAACTCGAAGGGTCGAGTTGCTTGGGAGTTTCCTCTGGAAACCCCATGGGCCGGATGTGATCCGGCTTTTGCGATGAAGTCAACGGCGGGGTTCCCTTGGGGAACACGCACCTCGACATCCCGGTTCACTGATACGTCTGCGAGACGTGTTCCCACGACCTGCCAGTGAGCAACTCCACAGCCTTTGTCGAGGTGCGGAAGGCGACGACGGTCGCGATGAGTACGGCCGGGACCGTCATGGCAGGGGACATGACCGACAGACCAGCGGCGATGGCGACGATGAGGGCTAGACCCGCAATATGACGTACTAGTGATCTGGCTGCGCAATGCTTCCTGTGGAGCCTCGTGACGATGCCGCGCGCAGCCGACAGGGACCCTGTCGTTGCTTCGATGCCGACTCTCGGTGTCGCAGTTCCCTTGCGCACCGTTTGCCTGGTGATGACCCAAAGCCTTGGCGCTGCCAGCTCGATGCGGTACTCGCCACATCTCCATCGTTGACGGGTGGGATACGGGTCGTGGGTACTCACTTTGGCGTCCTGTCTCTCAATGGACCCTTTCAATCTACGCGAAGCGCCGGCGTCCTACATAGACCAAACGGTGTTGGAAGCTGCCCGATTCCGTTTTCTGCCGGTTCGGGCTAGATACCCCAAAAGCGGTAACTTATGTGCAAGCGCATAGAGATGTGCATCGGAGAGGTGGCCGAGTGGTCGAAGGCGCTCGCCTGCTAAGCGAGTAAGGGGTGATTAGCCTCTTCGAGGGTTCAAATCCCTCCCTCTCCGCTCCAATTGTCTGCCCTTCCCGCCGAATGCGCTGAGTTTTGGTGGAGCTCGTCAGGGTAAGGTCGCCGCATGGCTCCACTTCTCGCCCAAACCGACACGGACGTTGAAGAGACTCTGAGCGAGCTCTCTAGTTTGACTGCCGCCGACTGGATTGTTGCGGGTTCGATCATTGTCGGAGCGATCATCATCGGGCTGCTGGTCCAGAGGCTCTCCAGGAGGGCCTTCCTCGATAGGAGCGGAACGCTCGTGGCCAACCTGATCGGCCGGCTTGCGCTCTTTTTGATTCTCGCCATCGGCTTCGTGTACGCGCTCAATCAGGTCGGCGTGTCGATGGCTCCGTTGTTGGGGCTCCTCGGTCTGCTCGGCCTGGCCTTCGCCCTCGCCTTCCAGGAGGTGTTGGGGAATGTGATAGCGGGAGTGATGCTCTCGATCCGGCGACTGTTCAAGATAGGCGACGAGATCAGGTCGGCCGGCTACGAGGGCACTGTCGAAGATGTCACCCTCCGCACGGTGACATTGAGGACCTTCGATGGAGTGCGTGTCTTCATCCCGAACTCGACGGTATGGCAGGAGCCCCTCGAGAACACCACAGCGCTGAACCAAAGACGCACCACGCTTGCTCTGGGTGTGGGCTACGACTCTGATCTCGACGAGGCCCAAGAATTGATGCTCGACTCCCTGCGATCGATCGATGGCGTCAGAGATGACCCATCGCCGCAGGCCCTCGTGCATGAGTTTGGCGACTCCAGCATCAATTTTGCCGTCCGCTTTTGGCACGAGCCTCACATCGCCGACGAGTGGAGGGTGCGAGACACGGTCGCACGACGCTTGAAACGCGACCTGGATGGCGCCGGCATCGAGATTCCCTTTCCCCAGATCGTGTTGCACCGCAGCCCATCGGGTAATGACGAATGAGTCGTAAGCAACCGGTTGGAAATCAGATGTTCACACAAGGCATGTATCCCTATTCGCGATCAACCCTTAACCTCGGAGAGAAGTGACCAGACGAATAATCGTTGCCGCGAATCGGCTTCCCGTTCGTCGTTTGGAAGATGAGACGTGGGAGCGGAGCCCTGGAGGTCTCGTCAGCGCGCTCATCCCGATCTTGCAGCAGAACGAAGGTGTTTGGATCGGGTGGAGCGGGGTTGCCGACGAGGACATCGAGCCCTTTCGCCATTCCGGTATAGAGAACATCCCGGTGACCCTCAGCGGCTTGGAGGTCGAGGACTATTACCTGGGATTCAGCAACGAGACGATCTGGCCGCTGTTTCACGACGCTATCCGCACCCCTGCCTATCACCGCCACTGGTGGAGGACGTATCAGGAGGTGAACATGCGTTTTGCCCGCGCCATCGCAGATGCGGCAGAGGGCGACGATCTCGTATGGATCCAGGACTATCAACTGCTACTAGTGCCCAGATATCTCAAGGAGTTGGCCCCCAGTCTCAACATCAGGTTCTTTCTCCACATCCCGTTTCCCCCGGTCGAGTTGTATGCACGCCTCCCGTGGCGTCAGGAAGTCCTCGAAGGCATGCTGGGAGCCGATGTCGTGGGGTTCCAGACCAATCGGGGGGCCGGTAACTTCACGGCGGCGGCGACCGCGTTCACCGAATCGGTGGAGTCGGACGGCAAGCTAGAGAGCTCGGGCCATCAAACGCGGGTGGTGGCCTCGCCCATCTCTATAGAAACCGCCAAATTCGAGTCAATCGCTGAACGGGATGACACCACCGAGCGAGTCAAGGCGATACGAGCCGAATTGGGAGACCCCGAATTCATCCTCCTTGGCGCCGATCGGCTCGATTACACCAAGGGGATCGACGTGCGGTTCCGTGCTTTCGAGGCCATGCTCGAACGGCATCCGGATCTTGCTGAGCGCACCAAGTTCGTCCAGATCGGCGTTCCCTCTCGCTCAACCATCAGAGACTATGTCGAGGTGCGTGAGGAGATCGAACAGATTGCCGGTCGGATAAACAGCACTCAGGGCTCCCGCCATTACATGCCGATTCACTACATGTATGAATCTCTGACAATCGACGATCTGGTCGCGTACTATCGCGCTGCCGATGTGATGGTTGTGACGCCCTTCGCGGACGGGATGAACCTTGTCGCCAAGGAGTTTGTCGCCAGCAGAGTGGACGACGATGGCGTTCTCCTGTTGAGCGAGTTCACGGGGGCAGCTCAGGAGCTGCGGGACGCAATTCTGCTCAACCCCTTTCACGTCGACGGCATCGCCAGGAAGATGTACCAGGCGATCATGATGGAGCCAGAGGAGCAACGGCGGCGGATGAAGATGATGCGTCACATTGTGAGAGAGCACGACGTCCATCACTGGGCTCGCTCCGCATTGGGCTCTGATACCGACATAGTGGCGGTCTGAGGATGGTTCGACCCGGGGCCACTGACGTCAAGTACATCCCGCGAGCTCTGGAACGGATCGACAAGATTCGTGAGAAACTGGGGGAGCGGCCGGCTCTCTTTCTCGATTTCGATGGCACGCTGGCACCGTTGGCGGATAACCCGTCTCGGGTGAGGATGCCACAGAGCACACGGACAGCCCTTCGCGCCCTCGTCCAGAAGATCCCAGTCGCCGTGGTAAGTGGGCGAAGTGCGATCGACGTGAGGGACATGGTCGGCTTGTCCGGTGTCATCTACTCAGGCAGTCATGGCCAGGAGATAAATTTCCCGGACAACACGAGGTTCGAGTACCCCGAGTCGGTCGAGCATGTGGGCGCATTGGACAAGGCCGACAGGCTCCTCACAGAGGAATTGGAGGATCTCGAGGGTGTGCGAGTGGAGCGAAAGCCGTTTGCCCTCGCCGTCTACACCCGATTCGCCCAGACGGACGAAGCTCGAGATATCGCCAGAAAGGCCGCTGAGTCTGTGGGCGGATCGACCGGGCTCCGAATTCAATCAACGACAGATGTATTGGAGCTTCGCCCGCCGGTCGATTGGGACAAGGGAAAGGCGATCACCTACCTGCTCGGATTCCTCAAGGGGGGCACACCGCTGTTCATTGCGGACGACGACGCCGACGAGGATGGGTTCGTCGAGGCTCGTCGAAGGGGAGGCGTGTCGATCGTGGTGGAGAAGTCAAACGATCGTCTGTCGACTGCCGATTATCGCCTCATGGACACGTATGAGACGACCAGCTTCTTGAACCGTTTCAATCAGGTCCTCTAGCCCCTCACGTCAGCGGGACAAGCTCCTCCTCGTCTTCGGACTCCACTCTCTCGGTTTCGCCTCCAGGCTGCAGCAAGTGGGCGCTGGTGGCAGCGGCCTCCATCTCCGACTCGGTGCCAGCGGTGGCCAGCTTCCCTTCGGTGTCCGAGACATGGGCGCGGATGAACCAGTGGTTGAGGTCCAGCTTCGCAGTCTGCCCGATCAGAAGATCTTCGGTGACAGCGTCGACATCGCCCACTCTCTCGATCGCACCACGGTGACCGGTGATAACCCGCTCATAGACCTTGTCGAGTGCGCCGAGATGAGCCATGACCGGGCCCCTGCCCAATGCATAATCTGCGTCGGAGGTCCGGTTCTCGGCCACCTGTGTCGGCAGCCCGCCAGCGATAGCGCCCAGGGCGGTGATGCGCTCGGCCACCTCGTCGATCATCCCTCGAACTACCTCCGCTTGCTGGTCCATCAGCTCGTGGATGGAAGTGAAACCGAGACCGATGACGTTCCAATGCACATGCTTTAGCGTGAGCGATAGATCGGTGAGGTCGGCTAGTCGGACTTGCAGAAGACCGGCTATCTCCTCCGCATCCGAGATCTCCATACCTGCTGGCGCGTACATGTGCTTCATGACTTGGGGTCCTTTCCTTCGGTTTGGGTCTACCCGGTGGGCGCCGTAGCCAAACGCATACGCGCGAAGCCCCGCGCCGTGGCGCGAGGCTTCGCAATCGTGATTGGATGAGTGTTAGGCGTTTGCGTCGCGCAGTTGCTTGACGGTGTCGTGGGCTGACTTGACCTCAAGCGCTTGCTTGTCGACAAAGGCCTTGAGCTCGGCGGGTAGCTCTGCCTCGAGGGCATCCTGGTACTCCGCCACCGCGTGGTCCTCGCCTCGCTCGGCAGCGGCGAGGACGGCGTGTGCGTCGTCACCGGTGAGGGCGTCCTTCATCGCAATCCAACCGCGATGCAGTGCACCCGCCGCACTTCCCTCATCTGTCTCGACTGTGATGCCTGCCATCTGGGCGCGCTCTATGAGCTCACGGGCCATTCGCTGTCTCTGCTGGCTGAAGTCTCTCATCTTCGAGGCGATGTCATCGTGGCCGTCCTCGGCGAGCTTCTCCGCAGCGCGGCTGAATCCCAGGTGGCCGTCTTGAAGGGTCTGATACAGGTCCTCAACGACCGTCTTTGTCTTGGTGTCTTCCATCGTCATTCTGGTTCTCCCTATCTTTCGGTGGATAGGAGAGGTACCCGATTGATGTGCGCGTCAAACGACGCTCGGTCAATGAGCCCAGATCTCGCTTGCCTCGATTGGTGGGAAAGGCGCCGGCTCGACAGTGCTCAGCGGCGTCAGGGTCACATAGCCACCGTGGCACAGGGCCGTGTCGGAAGCCGGGTCGGCTCTATCGTTCGACGAGCCAACCTCGAGCTGCAGCTTGCGACTCTCTATCTGGGCGTTGGCCACCCGGAAGTACCCGAACTCGTCCAGGTCGGCCCAATGAATTCCCTTGACCTGGTCCAGCGGCAAAGCAGGGACATTGACGTTGAGAACCCTCGGTTCTGGCCTGTCCGCCAGCAGCCAGGATGCTGCGTCGACCGCGACGGTCACGGCCGTGTCCCAATGCCAGGGGTCGGATTGAGCGAGACTGACGGCCAGCCCCCGTCCTTTGAACGTCCTGGCAGTGAGAGCTGCTCCAACCGTTCCGGAGTGGATGATCGAGTGGCCAGTGTTGATCCCGGCATTGACTCCGGACACCACCAGGTCCGGTGGATCCCCGAATGCGCCGAGTGAAGCCGACATGACTGCGAGCCCGGGCGGTCCATCGATGCTGTACGCCTCAACACCGCTGTCGAGCTCAACCTCGTGGAGGTCAACTCCGGCGACTGGGTCGAACCTCCCAATGCCGGTCCCGCTTCCTGACATGTCTCGTGCGGGAGCGGCTACCACCACCGGGAAGTGCTTGGCGAGCTCCGACGCTAGGAGCTGAATGCCTGGCGAGTCGATGCCGTCATCGTTGGTGATGAGGACTCTGGGACCATTCATGAGGGTGTCCTCGCCACCTCCTTCACTTCGACTTGTTCGGCGAGGCGCTCGAAGAGCCCTTCGGCGGTGCTGCCAAGCCCATGTCTGGTGACGTTGGCAGCGCCTGCGCCACAGGCGAGCTTGAGCGTTTCCTCCGGTGATGAGCCCGATCGGACCGATGCGGCCAGGCCCGCCGTCATCGAGTCGCCGGCGCCACGTGTGTCGGCCGCGTCCAGCTCCGGGGGCGTTGCCGCATACGCACGGCCTCCAACGACGGCGAGAGCAGGCCGCCCGGCGCGACTGAGAACGACATTTGATGCGCCAGAATCGATCAGGCGGTCGATAGCTCCGAAAGCTGAGCTGTCGTCGCCTCCCAGGGGTACGCCATCTTCGGCAAGGTTCTCATCGCTGACCTTGAGGAAGTCGATGGGGCCACCCGCCAGCAACGATCTCAATTCCTCGCCATGAAGATCTCCGACAACCTTGACGTCGGTCGTGTTCAGGTCATGCCCGAGGCGCTTGTAGGCGTCGAGCGGGAGGATTTCTTCGGTCTGGCCGGTGATGACGGCGATACCAGCGGTCATCGCGTGGTCGAGAAAGCTGCTGTACACGTCGTCCAGAGCGTGGCGGTCGAGACGCGGACGGGGCGTTTGTGCCACCTCGCGGCGCTCTCCTGATCGGCGATCATTGATCGTGGTCATTGATGGGGCGTCGGCCTCAACCGGGCTCACGTCGATGCCCCACAGAGGAAGGAGGCTCCTGATAACACGACCCGACTCCCCGCCGATCGGCCCGCATAGAAGTGGCCGCTCTCCAAGATGGCGCAGCATGCGGGCGGTCCAGAAACCCTGCCCCGCAGGATGCAGATGGACCTCATCCTGATCGTCGCCGTTCCGCTCAATCGTGACGCTCAAGCTGATTATTGGCGCGAGTATGGCGACCGTGTGCCTGTCGTGTCCCACCTGTCGTGGTGCCTTTCCTTGATTGGAGGGTCTTCTGTGATTACCCGCGGTGAGGAGAGGTGAAACAGTCGAGGATTCGACATTGGCCCTTGTGGGTATCTGTCCGGTATGACGAAGTATGGACTCACCCTCTCCAGCGAAGAACACTCGCCGTCGGCCCTTGTTGATATTGCAGTGGCTGCCGAAGATGCCGGCTTCGACTTCGTGTCGATCTCTGACCACTTTCATCCCTGGATCGGCGAGCAAGGACATAGCGGTTTTGTCTGGGCCGTTGTAGGAGCGCTGTCGTCGGCCACATCCACTATCGAGGTAGGTATCGGTGTCTCGTGTCCGATCATGCGGATGCACCCGGTCATCAATGCACACGCGACGGCTACGTGCGCGACACTCCTCGAGGGTCGATTCACGTGGGGCGTTGGCACCGGCGAAGCACTCAACGAGCACGTGACGGGGGAGAGATGGCCACCGGCCGATCTTCGACTCGAGATGCTCGACGAGGCCATCGGGGTGGTTCGAAAGCTCTGGACAGGGGAGAGTGTGACTCACCGCGGGAAACACTTCACGGTTGAGGACGCCCGGATTTTCGACCTTCCGCAAGAACCCCCACCAATCGTGGTCTCAGCGTTCGGGGAAGACGCTGCGCGGTTGGCGGCTGAGGCCGGCGACGGCTTGTGGACGACGGGTCCGCGCAAGGACATCATCGACATCTACCGTGCCGAAGGTGGTGACGGGCCGGTGTGGAGCCAGCTCTCGCTTTGCTGGGACAGGGACCGGGAAAAGGCCATCGATAGGGCGTATCGCGTCTGGCCCCAGACCGCACTCCCGGGTCAGCTGTCCCAGGACCTGAGGACAGTCTTCCATTTCGAACAAGCCGTTGGGTCTGTGAAGCGAGATGAGATCGCGGAGTCGCTGCCATGCGGACCGGAGCCGGGCCCGATAGTCGACTCCATCGAGCAGGCTGTTGATGCCGGCGTCGATCATGTCTACCTCCATCAAATCGGCGATCCAACAGAAGGCTTCATCGACTTCTGGCTCGACGAAGTGCGCCCGAAGCTTTGACTCTGAAGGCTCGCCCGTACCGGGCTAGCGTTCTTGCCGAATGCCAACACCTGAAGTCGAGGCGCCCGGGCGCTACACGAGAATCGACCCGGCACTGGAGCGCCGCCTCGCCACCGTAGGGCAGGTTCTTCGATGGCTGGCGGCCATCTACGCCGTGATCATCTCGGGAAACGCTGTTTTCGATTGGTTCGGCCAGTCATTGCCCGAGGGCCCTCCCGCAGTGCGACCCATACCCCCGAGTGCGGCGCTCTCCCTGGCCTTTCTGGCCTTCGGAGCCGTTCTGGGAGGGGACAGTCGGCGCATTGCCGGTGGTCCTGTTTGGCCGAGGCGCGTGGGGCTTGGCTTCTCGCTGATGGCCGCCGGCTTCGGGGCATTCGTCATGGCGACCTTCATCTTCGACCTGATGTGGCCGTGGTGGGAGAGCCAAAGCGAGATGCCTGCATTCACAGTGGGCATCATCCTCCTGGCACTGGGGACTGCCGTCCCATTGTCGGTGAGCAGGAGTGATTCAAGGGTGATCGCCGGTCAGGTGAGCGCACTTCTGGTCTTCTCCCTGACGGGCGTGATATTTCTCGGCTATGCCTATGGAGAGCCGTCCGTCGGGCGGCTCTTCCTGACACCCCAGATCTCCTTCCAGGCGGCCGTCGGGGCGTTGCTTGCCGCAGTCGGCGTCATCCTGATCCGACCCGGTAGCGGGGTCTTGTCGATCGCGGCGAGCCCGAGCACGGGAGGCAAGTTGATCCGGCGTATGGGCCCGATCCTGTTGCTGGCCCCAGGTCTCCTGATATTCGTGACCGAGGCCTTCCCGATAACTGACCGGATCGATGCTTTGGCAGTCGTGGCCGTTTCCATGGGGTTCTTGCTCCTGATCCTGCTCGGAATCATCGCCCGTGTCGTCGACGTGACCGCCATTGAAGCCTCTAATGCGCAGGCGCAGGCACTGCGCGCTCAGATAGGGCTCGCACAGGAGGCCCCACTGGTGGCCAGCCTGGCCGATCGTTTCCACATCGTCGAGACGCCCGACCTCGATGGTTGGGAGGTTGCGACCCGCTTTCGACCCGGGGAAGGCAGCGTGGTCGGCGATGCCAGCGTCGTGAAACTGCTTCCAGGCGACCGCATCGGGGTTGTCCTGGTCGACGTGACAGGGCACGGGGCCCAGCCCGCCGCCCGATCGATTCGCATAAGAGATCTTCTCATCCACTCCCTCGCTCTTGGGCTCAGCCCGGCCGAGTCTCTGGAGAAGGTGAGCTTGACCGTTGGGGACGACCTGCTGGCAAGTGCCGTGTCGGCTTGTCTCGAGCCCAGTACGGGCAAGCTGACGTTGGCGTTGGCCGGCCACCCCCCGGTGA
>QQVI01000340.1 GCA_003388545.1 Actinomycetota bacterium | reverse complement strand
TAGAACAGCCCGAGCCCCAGCGCCACACCGATACCGGTCAGAATCCAGAAGCGAATGACCACTGTCGTCTCAGGCCATCCACCGAGGTCGAAGTGGAAGTGCAACGGGGACATCCTGAAGATCCGCCTGCCTGTGGTCTTGAAGCTGGCGACCTGGAGGATCACGGAGAGGGTCTCGGCGACGTAGATACCACCGAGGATCACCAGGAGCAGGTGGGTGTTGGTCAACAGAGCCAGGGCAGCGAGCAGCCCCCCAATACCCTGGGATCCGACATCCCCCATGATGATCTTGGCCGGAGGCGCGTTCCACCACAAGAAACCGAGGATCGCCCCGAACATCGAGGCGGAGATGATCGCGAGCTCCAAGGGGTTCACGCCGTCGTAGATCGCAGGATTCCTGAACTGCCAAAAGGCAATGACCGTGTACGAGGCGACGACCAACGCAGAAGAGCCGCCGGCTAGCCCATCCATCCCGTCGGCGAGGTTCACGCCGTTAGCTGCGCCGGTGAGCATCAGAAGCACCCAGACGACGAAGAACACGCCAAGGTCAATCCCGAGTGGACGGACGAAAGACACCTCTGTTACGACGCCGGCCTCTGTGGCTCCCCAAGCAAAGAGAGCCGCGATGGCGAGCTGGCCTCCGAACTTGGTGGCCTTGGAGAGGCCGAGGCTCCGCCGGTTGGAGTACTTGATCCAGTCGTCGGCGAGCCCGACGAGGGCCATGCCGCCGAGGGCGAGCACGGCCAGAAGCCCGCCGGCGCCAAACGGCAGGAACTGGAACTGAAAGCCCGATGGTGTCCACACTCGAACGTGGGAGAGCAGATAGCCGATGATCGCCGCCGAGACGAAGACGATCCCGCCCATGGTCGGCGTGCCTTGCTTGTGGGCATGCATGCCCGCAATCTCTTCCTGGATGAACTGGCCTATCGATCTCTTGCGGAAATACCCGATTGCAAAACGTGTCCCGAATATGGAGACGGCGAGGGCCACGGCTGCCCCGATTAGCAGTGAGATCACGTCTCTATGCTCCCTGAATTAGTCCCGAAATTGGCGGACTTCCGCAAAACATCCAGAGCCGTCCTGGCCACCTCCCGATCGTCGAAGGGCACGGTCTCGCCAGCCCTCTCCTGACCGGATTCGTGGCCTTTGCCCAAAATGAGAACGACATCGCCAGGCCCGGCTTCAGCAATGGCGCTGTTGATCGCCTTTCGTCGATCCGCCTCGCGTGCGTGGTCCGCGGTGATACCCGATGTGACCTGGTCGATGATCGCGTCCGGGTCTTCGCTGCGTGGGTTGTCACTGGTCACGAACACGCGATCGGCCCCCGATGCGGCTCGGCCCATCAGTGGTCGCTTCGCAGAGTCCCTGTCTCCTCCCGCACCAAAGACCACTATCACACGACCTGAAGCGAACTCCCGTCCGGTCGCCACCGCCAAGCGGATGCCGTCGGGAGTATGGGCGTAGTCGACAACCACCAACGGCTCGTCCTCCTGGGAGACGATCTCGAATCGACCGGGAACGGCTCGGAGATCCTCCAGCAATGGAACGAGGTCGCGCACGGAAGGCCCTACCAGGGAGGCACAGGCAATGGCGACAGCCAGGTTGGAGACGTTGAAACTGCCGAACACCGGGGCGATCACCTCGTATGTGCCCCCTGGTGCTCGAAGCGTGAATCCGGTGCCGCCAGGCACAGGCTCTATCTCTTCGGCAGCGAAGTGCCCTCCGGCCCCTACCGTCACCACGTCGCCTTCGAACCATCCGGCGATTGCAGAACCGACGGGATCATCGATGTTGAGCACCGCGGTCCCGACGTCGAACTCGCTGAATAGGCGTTCCTTTGCCTCGCGATATGCCGTCATCGACCCGTGGAAGTCGAGATGATCCTGGGAGAGGTTCGTGAAGGCCGCTACAGCGAACCTGGTGGCATCGATCCTGTTGAGGGCCAATGCGTGAGACGAGACTTCGACCGCAACGCTTTCGGCGCCCGACTGGCGCATCTGGGCCAGCATGCGTTGGAAGTCGGAGGCCTCTGGCGTCGTCCGGACGGAGGGCAGCAGCTCGTCACCGACCCTGCTGGCGATCGTGCCGATCAACCCGGTGCGAACCCCGGCCCCGTTGAGAAGGGCTTCGACGTAATGAGTGACCGTGGTCTTGCCATTGGTGCCGGTGACACCTACCACAGCAAGAGACCTCGAGGGGTGACCGTGCACTTCGGCCGCTAGCTGGCCAAGTGCCGCTCGCGTGTCTCGGACGACGAGCTCGGGGATTCCCCGGTTTCCCGGCCGTTCGACGCAGACCGCGCTCGCTCCTGCACTGAGCGCTTGATCGATGTAATCGTGGCCATCGTGGGTCTGGCCAACGATCGCGACGAATAGCGTGCCCGGGCCAGCCTCACGAGAATCGTGGGTGACGTCATGAATATCAGTTTCAGGATCTCCAATGACATCCCCTTCTACGACCTCACCGAGCTCACCGAGCGACCTACTCGATCCCATCGGGAGTCACTCCCAGCCGGTGAAGGGCATGCTCCATGACTCTGGAGAACACCGGAGCTGCCGAAGCCCCGCCTGTCCGGTACTCGTGCGAGGGAGCGTCTATCACGACCGCCACAACCACTTTTGGATCATCGATTGGGGCCATGCCGACGAAGCTCGCCCTCGTCTCCTCCGTGTACCGCCCATCCTCACCGAGCTTGTTGGCCGTGCCGGTCTTCCCACCGACGCGATAGCCATCGACCTGACCGCTCTGACCGGTGCCGCTCTCGACAACGCCGGCGAGCAGCTCCCGCATCAGCCGGGCTGTCTGCTCCGACACGATGACCCTTGTTTCCAGGGAGGCCACTTCAGTTTGCCCTTGGGCGTCAATGGTTGACGAAACGATGTGCGGAGTGGTCCAGACACCGTCATTGCCGATGGCTGCATATGCGGCGGCCATCTGGAGCGGGGTCACGGCGACGGAGTATCCAATCGCACCCGACGCCCAGCATGTCTCACACCCGGCGGCAAAGTTGAGGATGCCAGAGGCCTCTGCGCCGTAGTCGACCCCCGTCGAGGTCCCGAGCCCGAATGCCTGAATGTATTCCACCAGCCGTTCTTCGCCTAGCGTCTCGGCGACGCGGATCGTTCCCACATTCGAGGACTGTGTGAAGATCTGCTGAACCGTCATGTCGACGGTCTCGTGCTCATCGAAGTCCCGATAACACCCGTGAACTTCGTCGTCGTCGAATTCACAAGCGCCCTCTCTCAGCTCGAGGACGTCAGCGACGTTGGGGAAGACAGTGCCTACTTCGACGGTCTGCTCCTCCAACGCGGCGGCGAATGTGATCAGTTTCTGGGTGGAGCCAGGCTCGTAGATTCCCCGGACGTTGAAGTTGGAAAAGGGCTCGCCATCGACGGTGAGTTTCGTGTTCGGGTCGAAGGCCGGGGCGCCCGTCATCGCCAGCACAGCACCGGTCTCGACCTCGATTGCAACGACCCAGCATGCCTCGGCCTCGGCCTCCGCCACCATGTCCTCGCAGGCCTGCTGCGCCTGATACTGCAACGGCAGATCGATAGTGGTGTTCAGGTCGACACCTGGCACCGCGGGGATGATGTCATTCATACCCTGGGGGATGGGCACGCCGTCTTTGTCTCTCTCGAACAGCTCCTGGCCAGGGATCCCGCGCAAAGCGTCTTCGTAGATGATCTCCAAGCCCTCTTGCCCGACCCCGTCGATATTCACGAATCCGACCACGTGACTCGCCACCTCACCTGCGGGATACACGCGAGTGGACTCCGGCAGTGAGTACACCCCGCGGACCCCGAGAGCGAGCAACTCGTCGGCCACGTCGCCATCCACCTGCCTCTTTATGTACACAAAGTCCTTGTCAGAGGTGAGTCGGTCATAGAGAACGTCGGGATCGACGCCGAGCAGTGTCCCGAATTGCTGGGCAACCCAGAGGGGCTCCTCGACCTGGCCCGGCACCGCATACAGGCTCTCAGCCTCGACCGTCATCGCCAGGAGGTCTCCATTTCGGTCGAATATCTTGCCCCTCTGGGGAGGCAGCTCGCGGCTGACCAGACGTTGCTGCAGGCCTCTCTCCGCGATCTCCGGTGCCGTCACTACTTGAACCTGAACCAGGCGCCATGCCACGACGCCCCAGGCCATGAGGAGGATGATCCCGATCAGGGCCAGCCTCAGCTTCAGCGGGTTGAATTGGCGGCCGGCCGTGACGGTGGCCACCTCAGAACCTCAGCCGGAGCTCCCCACAACCGGAACGATTAGTTCCGCTCATGAGCCTGGCTCCAGCGCGTAGCCATGTCACTGCGTGTCCTCCTGATTCGACTGGACCAGATGCGGAGCATCGCGATCGAGGTCAACGAGAAGCTGATGCGTCTCCGCCGGGATCACGAGGCCCATCTCCTCGGCCAAAGGAGCGATCCGGGCCGGGTTCTCGAGTCGGGCGATCTCGATCCTCAGTTCTCGGTTGATCTCTGCCTGTTGGGTGATAGCGGCGTTGAGCTCGGCGAGCTCGAAAGCTGAGTTGTCCAACGAAGTCCTGGCGAAGACGAGGCCGAGGAATGCAGTGATGCCCACGATGACCATGATCATCCAAGGAGCGATCGTGGGTTTGCGGATCTTCTTGCCACGCAGAACCCTCAGGCGCTGGCGCGGGTCTGGAGCCGGCTGCGGGCGGGCGCTCATGCCGCCAACTTCCCATCATCGAGCTTCTCGACGGCCCTCAGGAGGGCCGATCGCGCCCTCTTGTTGGCCAGGACCTCCTCCTCGCTCGCCCGGATCGGCTTGCGAGTCAGGATTCGGAGATCCGTCGTGTTGTCGCATCCGCACACCGGAAGGTCGGGTGGGCAAGTGCAACCTTCGGCACCGCGAGCGAACCGGCGCTTGACGATCCGATCCTCGAGCGAGTGATAGCTGATTGCCACCACCCGACCGCCAACGCCCACAGAGTCGATGGCTGCGTCGAGGCCGAGCTCGATCGCCTCGAGTTCCGAGTTCACGGCAATTCGAATCGCCTGGAAAGTTCGTCTGGCCGGATGGCCCACTCGACGTCGCGCTGCGGGCATGGCCCGGGCGATTGCGTCCGCAAGCTCACCCGTCGTTGCGATCGGTCTTGCTTCCAGGATCGCCCTTGCGATCCGACGCGCTTGTCGCTCCTCGCCATATTCCCGGATGATCCGTGTGAGCTCTTCGATCGACCACTCGTTGACGATCTGCGATGCGGTGCGCCTGGCATCGGGTCCCATCCTCATGTCGAGCGGACCGACTCTTCTATAGGAGAAGCCACGCTCGGGCTCATCGAGCTGATGCGATGAGACCCCGAAGTCGAACAAGACCGCTGCAGGCCGAACGTCTGCTTGCTGAACGACCTCGGCCAGGTCGGTGAAGTTCGCTTCGACCACAGGCACCCCGATCGTGGCTCCATTGGCCACCGCTGCGGGGTCACGATCGATTCCGATGACTGTCACCTGATCTCCAAACTCATCCAACATCCGCCTGCTATGGCCGCCGCCGCCGAACGTGGCGTCTATCACCACGCCCGGAATCACCGGGGCTAGCAAGGCGATCACCTCGTCCGCCAAAGCGGGTTGGTGAAACTCCTCTGCGTTCGGCGTACGGTTCTGGCTCATTGCCAGCCCCCCGGGCGCTGGTACCAAATGGGAAGCGGGCGGAGTCAGGGGCCTTCCATTGGTGTCCGGGGGGCTGGCAAGAAGCCAGCCGCGCATCGTTCGAGTTAGTCCTCCTCATCTTCTTCCAGATACATCTCGTCGCCGGCCTCGCGGTCAGCGAGGTACTTGTCTTTGTTCCACACCTCGATGTGGTCGAGGACTCCAAGCACGACAACTTCGGTGCTGGGCGCCAGTTCTGCGAACTCGCGGAGGTCACTCTTCAGGTTGACCCTCCCGCCAGCCGTCAGATCCACCGCGTCGGCTCCAGCGAAGACCGTCCTGGTGAAGCGTCGGCCCGACTTGTCGCGCGGCTTCTCGGCCAGGACCTCTTGGGCCTTCTTCTGGAACTCGTCAGGGGCGTAGATGAGCAGCTGACCGTCCTGGCCCTTGATGACCACGCAGCCCGCCTTCAGCGACTCGCGAAAAGACGAGGGCATCACGACCCTTCCCTTCTCATCGAGGCTGTGGAAGTACTCGCCAAGGAACACTTCAACTCTTCCGTCCGTCCGTCCTGTCCTCGAGCTCCATCTCGGTGCCCGTGCGTGACACTATGGCCCACTACGCCCCACATGTCAACCCTTTGTGCCCCAGCCTGCTCAATTGGATCCCCGAGGGGCGCGACCGGGCTCAGACGATCGGAGTGCGGGAAAGGCGGACGGTGAGATCAGGCAGCAGTGAGGAGCTCGCCGAGCTCAGCGTCGAGTCACCCGAGGCGCCCGGGCGAGCACACCACGTCCTTTCCGTACGCCGTGGGTATCACATGTGATACGACATTCCTAAGGAACGCGATCGACAGGGCTCAGTGCTTGGACGACCGCCCCGTGGGAAGGGTTAGGCGGATTCCTGGAGTAGGTAGGGCTGCCACGCCGGATCGAGCTGGTAGCCGGTCGAGGCGTAGATCCAACCAAATCGTCTCGGCGGCGCAGGTCGCTCCGTGAGCTTCAGGCCCGCCTCTATCGGAGTGCGGTCTCCCTTGCGGACATTGCAGGAGCGACAGCAAGCGACAACGTTGTCCCAGGAATGCTGACCCCCCTTGGAGCGTGGCAAGACATGGTCGATCGACTCAGCCGGCCCACCGCAGTACTGGCATCTGTTGCCATCACGCCCGAACACAGCACGACGCGACACCGGCACCGACCTGCGATACGGGACCTTGACGTATCTGACGAGCTTCACAACGGAAGGAACATCGACGGCTGCCCCTTCGGCGGAAGTCCAGATCTCTTCTCGACCCGCCACGACGATGGCCTTCTCTCTGAGGACGAGCACCACTCCCCTCCTCGCGCTCACGACGGAGAGCGGCTCGTAGCTGGCGTTCAAAACGAGAACTCTTGACATGGTTGACGTCTTCGTCGACTAAGACGTTACCAAGCAGTCCGAGCCATATCGTCCTGTTCGGCCCCATCGGACCCCAAGATGCCCAGGGCTGACCCTACGGCCAGAATCAGCGCGTTGGTCCAGCCTTCGGCCACATCGCCGACTCCGCGCCTCTCGTTCTCGCCGTCGCTGACCACAACCGTGAGCCCACCAGTGTCACTCACGATGACGGAGACGACCTCTTGGGGAATTCGACCAAGGACCTGGCTCCATGCATCGGCAAGACCTTGAGCGATGGCCGCGGGCGTCGCAGCGACCTGGCGCGAGGACTGAACCTCCCCGGCCGTTACCTGAATCCGGGCTCCCTCTTCGAGAGGTGAGATGGCGACATGAATTCCGGGGTCTGCCGCCTTGTGGCGCTGGCCCAACGTGACCTTTGGCCGTACGAGCCCGCGAACGCCATAGGCGACGAGCAGCTCGTGGACTTCCTGCAGCACCTTGCTCTCGTCGGCTTCACGGCTGATCCGCAGATTGATGCCTCCGGCGCCCGAAGCCAGGTCGACAGCTACGGCCTCGACCCCGGGAATGTCCTGAAGACGCGTGATGAGACCAGGTGTCAAGCGGTCACCCGCATCATCCGCCTCCAACGCAGGAACTCGATCAAGTCGTCTGACGTTGTCTGCGACATGTGATCGCCGTAGGCGGTATGAACTCTCCAGTGGAGATAATCGGCGGAAGGACGCAGCCCACGATGAGCACGGACAGAAAAGGCGGCGCGAATGGCCTCCCACAACAAGCGAGGCCTCCGAGCCAGGACGCCCACGGTTCTTCCCGTTCCCACGATCCAACTCACAGTTCGATAGCCATTCCCCACGAACACTCTAACTCCCACAGCCCGAATTTGTCAGTAAAGTCCAGGGGGATCCGCAAGAATCGGGAGATATCCTTGATCGAGGCCAGCCCACAGCAAATCGAGCTCTTTGGCGAGCGTTTCCATCGGATCGCCAACAACGTCGAGACGGTGATCCAGGGGAAGCGTGAAGTCATCGAGCTTGTCGTGATGGCGTTGGTCGCCGAGGGCCATGTGCTCGTCGAAGACGTTCCCGGTGTCGGCAAGACACAACTGGCCAAGTCACTGGCACGGAGCATCGACGGAGCGTTCAACAGAATCCAATTCACACCCGACCTGCTTCCTTCCGATGTCACCGGTGTGTCGGTATGGGATCGCAACAGGAGCGAGTTCGAGTTCAAACCAGGACCCATCTTCGCCAACATCGTCGTTGGCGACGAGATCAACCGGGCGAGCCCCAAGACTCAATCCGCTCTTCTCGAGGCCATGGAGGAGCGCCAAGTGACATCAGACGGGATGACCCGAGAGCTGGGGATCCCGTTCATGGTCGTGGCGACTCAAAACCCCCTCGAGCACGAAGGCACATATCCGCTTCCAGAAGCCCAGCTCGACCGGTTCATGATGCGGGTGGTCATCGGCTACCCGAGCAGGCAGAAGGAGCTGGAGATGATGGACACGCACGGTGTCCGCTCTACCTTCCTCGACCTCGAGCCGGTGGCGACAACGGGCGAAATCGGCGAGATGATCTCGATAGCTCGTGGAGTGAGTGTTTCCCAGTCGGTGAAGACCTACATCGTCGATCTGGTGGAAGGAACCAGGAATCACACCGACATCCTGCTGGGTGCGTCGCCCCGCTCTGCACTCTTCCTGCAACGCCTGTCGCGAGCCAGAGCAGCTGCGCAAGGTCGCGAGTATGTCACGCCAGACGACATCAAGGCCCTGGCCGGCCCGGTCCTCGAGCACCGCATGTCGTTGCGGCCAGAGGCGCAAATGCGCGGTGAGACCCTCACCGAGATAATCGAAGAGGTCATGAATCGGCTGAGGGTGCCGGGCACGACTTCCCGACTCGCCACCTGATGCCCACGGTCCGCGGCTGGGCTCTCACCGGCAGCGGGGTGGCGCTGCTCATACTCTGGTACGCCTTCGGCGACAGCGAGCTACTCCTGGCGGCGATATTCGTGCTTCTCCTCCAGGCGGGCGGACTGGCCTACGTGCGACTCCGCAAACCGAAGCTCGACATCGGGCGCAGGCTGGGCTCGGCGACCGTTCATGACGGCGACACGACAACGATCACTCTCCTCGTCACAAACGAAGGAAGGCGAGCCGCCGCCAACCTGACCATCGACGACAACATCAACAACCTGGGGACTGCAACATTCGAGTGTGCGAGGATCGACGGAGGCGAGCACACCACGGCCACCTATCGGGTGACCTGTCGGCCCCGTGGCGTCTACAGGGTTGGGCCGACTGAAATCCGAATCTCGGACCCCTTCTCTCTCGCCTCAACGAGAGTG
>QQVI01000112.1 GCA_003388545.1 Actinomycetota bacterium | reverse complement strand
CTGCACCGATGCAGCGGTGGGCTCGACGACTTCACAACCCACCACGTCGACGACAACCAGCACGACTTCGCCGCCCAGCACGTTGCCGGACGAGATGGCGAGCACCACGGCACCGCCGTCCTCCACGACCACCACGGCACCCCTTCTCGACCCCGATGAGCTGATCGTCGAAGCCTTCCCTGTGCCGGCCGGCTCCAGACCGCACGATGTGGCACCAGCAGCCGACGGGGGCGTCTGGTACACAGCGCAGAACCTCGGCGAGCTGGGTTGGCTCGACCCCGCAACCGGGGAGACCCGGCACACCGACCTCGGCGATGGCTCCCGTCCCCACGGTGTCATCGTCGCTGAGGACGGAACCCCGTGGATCACCGACGGTGGCTTGAACGCCATAGTCGCGGTCGATCCGGTGACACTCGAAGTGACCACCTACCCACTTCCCGATGACCACCCCGACGCCAATCTGAACACGGCAACCTTCGACGACGAGGGCATCCTCTGGTTCACCGGCCAGGACGGCGTCTACGGGTCGCTCGACCCGGCGACCGGCGAGATGATCGTCTATGACGCTCCCGGCGGAAGAGGCCCATACGGGATCACCACCACACCAAACGGATCGGTCTTCTACGCGTCCCTTGCGGGCTCCTACGTCGGTGCGATCGCCCCGGACGGATCGGCTCTCGTACTCGAGCCGCCGACGGCCAACCAGGGGGCGCGCCGTGTCTGGTCGGACTCGAGCGGCAACATCTGGGTGAGCGAGTGGAACAGCGGCAACCTGTCCCGCTACGACCCCGACTCCGACGAATGGACCACCTGGGAGCTTCCCGGGACTGCTGCCACGTATGCCGTCTACGTGGACGACGCCGACATCGTCTGGGCGAGCGACTTCGGCTCCAACTCCCTCGTCCGCTTCGACCCCAAGACCGAGCAATTCGATGTCTACCCGCTCCCCCACGACCCCGGAGACGTGAGACAGATCCTGGGACGACCCGGTGAGGTCTGGGGTGCCGAGTCGGCTGCCGACCACCTTGTCTTGATACGGACGAGGTGATGGCAAGGGCAACGCCCGAGTGACCCTCCAAAGCCTTCTCCGCACTTCCCCGAACGGATCGTTCTCCGGCTTGCCTCTCGGGCGCTGGTGTGAATGTACGAAGAAGCCAAACGGGGTTCAATACACCTGTGGGGTACGTTACCGAACGTTACACAACGTAATATTGACCGAAACGCCTGGAAATTCCCCCCAGAGACGCCCTTTTCAACAGAAATGTGGATTATCCACAGGGTTTGTCCACACGGGTGTGTTTACAAGTTTCTAAACCGATTTTTCGCGACTGGAGAACGCCGCGTGAACGAGTGAGCGGAACGCCACCTCGACCATGTCGTAGATCTCCCCGAGCACGCGATCGAGCTCTTCGTGGTTCACTTGAGAGGCAGCCAGGCGCCCGCGGAGCACCAAGCCACCCTCACCGTCGAGGGCGAAGAAGGCTCGCCAGGAGCGCGAGTTACGGATCAGCGCCTGCTCGTAGACAGACGTCGATCCCTCGGGCACCGGGAGCACGTATGCCTCATAGCTGAGGCTCCTGGTCCCTGGAGCGAACCACACCGTCGTGGCGTCTCTGGTCTCCTGCTTCATGCGGACGGCCCATCTCCCCTCGAGCTCTTCCGCATACTCCACGTCCGACTCGGGGTCTTCGAGCCATGCATCAATCCGCGTCTCCAGGACCTCTCTCATGCCACCTGCCTGTAGACATCGACGATCCTCTCCACAGCGAGATCCCACGAGAAAGTTTCAGCATGAAGCGGCCCCGACTCGGCCAGGCTCGCTGCGAGCTCGTGGTCTGAGAGGATCGACGCGATGGCCTCGGCCCAGACCTCCGGATCCCAGCCGTCGACGAGGATCCCACCCGAGCCTTCTGGCACGACGGAACGAAGCCCGCCGACATTCGCCGCCACAACCGGAACACCGGCAGCCTGAGCTTCGGCCGCCACGAGGCCGAAAGACTCGGCCCGGGAGGGTACGACCACGACGTCCGAAGCGCGGTAGACGTCCGCCATCTCTCGGTGAGGCACCGGCTCGGCGAACGTCACCTGGTCGACCAGATCGGCCTCTTTCACTCTTTGCTGCAGTGTCTCGAGCTCGCGGACACCTTCGGAGCCTGAAGGCGCCCCGACTATCACCAGACGGGTTCTGTCGATACGGCGCTGGAGGCGAAGATACGCCTCCAAGGCGACATCAGCACCCTTCAAAGACTGGATCCTCCCGGCAAAGAGGACTGTGGGGACGTCCGGCCATCCCATTCGTATGCGGGCCGGTGCCTTGAGGCCGGGGGTGAAAAGGTCATGGTCCACCCCCGGGGCGGCGACACAGATCTTCGACTCGTCTGCGCCGTAATGCCCCACCAGGTCTTCCTTCTCGGCACTCGTCGACGCCACGATGCACCGGGCCCCTTCGATCACATCCTCTTCGGCCACCAGCCGGCTGAACGTGCTGAGGGCAGCGTCGGAGCGGCGGTTGCGGTCCTTGACCCGGCCCAGAGTATGGAAGCTATGGACGAGAGGCATTCCGAGGAGTGATGCCACCCGGAGCCCTACCGAGCCCGACAGCCAATAGTGAGAGTGCACCAGTGAAGTGTCCGGTGTCTGACGGATTTGGTTGACCACTCTGTCGGCGAACGCACCGAGATGCCGGTGTGTCCGCTCCGGTCCGATCTCCCGCAGCGGCCCAGCCTCGATGTGGTGGAGCACGAAGCCTTTCTCGACCACCACCGTCTCGGGCACGTCTCTCGAGTGGCGCCGTGTGAAGACGTCGACTCCTATTCCCTCCCGGGCCAGAGCCCGACCGAGCTCGTCGATGTAGACGTTCATCCCGCCGGCCCAGCCCGAGCCGGGCTGAAGCAGCGGGCAAGTGTGCGCCGAGATGAGTGCGATTCTCCTCATCAGAAGGAGATCCTGAAGAGCGGACGGCGTTCCGCTCCCATCCGGAATTTGTAGATCTCGTCTCCTTTCAGAAGGTCGATGCGGCGGCAACCCGACTCGACCAGGTGCTCGATCAACAAATGCAACATGACGATCCCCGGTGAGACTTCCCGATATCGAAGGTCGTATGCGCTGTTGTACAGGTAGTAGGCGTCGTCATCCCTGAATCCGAAGGCACTGGCAACGACCGTCGAGCCGGTGGTCAGCTCCGCTATCTCCCAACCTTCCGACCCGTACAAGGACCGAAAGAACCCTTCCCTGCGGCCTGTCATGAAGTCGCCTTTGTCCCCCTCCGCCATCCGGTGCATCTCCAGGAAGCGAGTGATCGAATCCCGGTCTTCATGCCGAATGTGAATGCGAGGCGCCCCTTCGGCCTCGACGAACCTCCGATGTTTCCGGCGGACCTCATGGCGCTGCTTGCGCGAGAGCTGGGAGAGATAGTCACCGTCGACCTCGATCACCGCCGTGATCTCGCTTTGGGCGAAATCAGGCTTCACCCCGGCCGCCTCCAGTCCCTTCTCCAGGGCACGCGCCGATCCCTCTGGGAGGGAGTCGAGCACCACGCCGGCACTGTCCCCACGAGCCTCGATCAACTGTCCGGCCAGATCTTCAGGAGCGGGCCCCAGCGGGCTGTGATAGTCGGTGACATGGGCGTCGCCGGCGATGGTCACCAAACCATCTCGCTCGACGAGAGGGAGAGCAGTGTCACCCGACGCCACCGTCACTGCGTTGCCGGTGCCGAGAGTGGCCATCCAGACATCGAGGAAAGGCTCCTCCGGGAAGGGGCCCACAGCCTGGTCGAAGGGCCGGGCTCCCTCGGGCAGCTGCCACCTCGACATCAGGCCCACTCCAGCTCGAGCATCGGCTCGAGATGCCCAACCACCTCATCGCCACCCCGGATCTCCGGCCTGACGAGCGCGGACAGAGCCCGGTCTTGGTAGGCAGATGGGCGAGCGATTTGGGAGAGGCCCGCGATCGCGGCCGCACTGGCAACGTCCTCGCGGCCATCCCAAGACTTGACGGCGAGGCCCAACTGGTCACGGACGGCGACGCCGATGCAACCAGCCGCACCCCTCTTGGCCGCAGCATCGAACGTCGTGGCAATAGAAGCGTCGCCATTGCCCGTGCCTGAGACGAGCGCCGGATAAGTGTGCATCGCTCTGTACACCTCGCGAAGCCTCTCATCGCTCGCCAGCCTGGCGAACATCACCGCCATCGCCCTTCCGTTCGTCCGCAGCACGGGCGCACCACAGCCATCTACACCGACGGGCTCCACGGCGAAGCCACCTAGCTCGGCGACCAGCTCGACGATCTGGGTTTGGAGCGGATGAGAAGGCTCGAGGTAGGTCTCAGTTGGCCACCCGCGGGCGACACAGGCCCGGAGCCAGGCTGCGTGCTTTCCGGAGCAGTTGTGGGTGATGCGCCTCTTTCCCTCCCCGGAGGCGAGAGCCCTCGCCCGCGCCCTGGTCCCGAGAGGCCAATCGGGCGGGCACTTCAGATCACTCTCGCCCAGCTCGAACTCATGGAGCATCCCCGCAATGAGCGAGACGTGGACCGGATCGCCGTCGTGCGAGGCAGAAGCCAAAGCCAGTTGCAGCAAGTCGAGGTCGGCGCCGTTTTCCTGGGCGATGACAGCCTGAAACGGCTTCGCCGATGAACGGAGGAAGAAGGGTCGTTCGAGATCGCCGGTGTGTGCGATGAGATCGCCATCGAGATCGGCCGCAGCGAACACGCCGTCGTGCAACGTCTCGACGAGGCCGGAGCGAGTTCGAACGGCTAGTGCTGCGGCCACCGAAGTTGCTCTGACAGCGTCAGCCGGTAGCCGTTGGGGTGCCGTGCTGGGCCCGGTAGCGCGTGACGATCTCCTCCTGGATCCGATCGATCACTAGGTGGAGCTGCTTCCTCTGAGCGGAAAGCTGCCTCTCGAAGTCGCGCAGCTTCTCGAGTGCATCGGCTATCTCCTCTTGGGTGAGATCAGGAAGCTGGGCGAGCACGCCATCGTCCATGATCTTGTCGATGAGCCTCTTGCCGCTCGACTCGGGGATCGGAGGCATCACCTCGATGTGACGTAGGGTCGGCTCGTTCCCGAGGATCATCCCTTTGGCGAGGATCTCGGGCAGCGCCTCCAGCAAAGTGCGCTCCTCACCGCCCTTGCGCCTGGTCAGCTCGAAGTCGAGGAGATCCATCCGCCCATGGAGCAGGCGCCTGTAGTAGGAGACCTGGCTCTCCACGTCTTCGGTGAGATCTCTGCGCTCTCGCAACTCGGCGAGCTCGATGGTCTTGAGGTCTGAGATGAACTCCGGCTGGAGTACCCGGTCTATGCGGCGGCGGCTTTCAGTCACAGGGCCAAAGGTTACTTGCAGGCGCCGGCGACCGTGGGATACGGATTGACGGCGGCGGAGCCGCGTCCACCCGGATGAATCTCGAAGTGAAGGTGGGGGCTCGTGCCGTAGGCGTTGCCCGAGTTTCCGTTGAATCCGATCGTCTGACCCTGGCTGACGGTTTGGCCGCTCGACACGTTGAAGTCGGACAGGTGGGCGTAGTAGTAGGCGACGCCGTTGTTGGCTGTGAGCCAGATGGTGAGGCCACCAAGGCCACCGTTCCCAAGGCTGACCTTGCCGTCGGCCACCGCGTACATAGGCTCCCCGTAGGCGGCGAACATGTCGACACCCTTGTGGGTTCTCCCGCCGGAGCGGGGGTAGCCCCATGAGTCGATGAAAGATGTCCGGCCTGGTGTGAACGGACAGATGAACGAGCCGACCTGAACCGAGCCTGCGGCACGTTGACGAGCTCTTGCCTCGGCCTCGGCTTTCTCCTTCTCGTATTGCGCCTGGAGATCCTTGCACTTGCCGCTGAGGTTGGCGTATGCGGCCTGCTCGGCGGCCATGGCCGCCTCCTGGCGGTTCTTCACGTCGAGTGCGGCTTCCTCGGCGTCTTTGAGCTCGGCACGGGTCGCCTCGAGATCCTCCTGGAAACGGCCCAGCTCGTTGCGGGCAGCCAGATAGTCGTCGATGGATCCCTGTCCGCCGCTGGCGACCGAAGTCAGGAACTCGGAAGTGGTCATGAACTCGTCTACCGATGAAGCGGAGAGAATGATGCCGGGGTTGGAGAACCCGCCTCGCATGTACAGCTCGACTGCCTGCTGCTCGAACGCGGTCTGCATCGACTCGAGCTCCACGCTGTGTGACTCGACCGAGCCCTGGACACGGTCCTGTTTGTCCTCGACTCGAGCCACTTCGACCAGAGCCGCCTCGTATTCGAGAGCCGCGTCCTCGAACTCACGTTGGGCAGCTCGATACTCATCTAGCTGGGCGCGCGAGTTGGCACAGGCCTCTTCGACCTGAGATTCGGAGACTGCCTGCGTGGTCCCGGGAAAAAGGCTGGCGAGAAGGATTACGGCCAGTACGACCAGCAGTGCGCGCAGATTTGATTTCTCAACTGCCATGCCCGAGGGATGCTACATGGCATACGGGGATTGCAGTAGTTCTATCTTGGCCGGACCCCCGATCAGGCTCTCCCGACGACGAGCCCCGCAACGGCAGCACCTACACCGAGGACCAGGGAAACGGCGACGACGAAGACCGATTCGGTGATCCTGCCCGCCTCCCACAGCCCGACTACGTCGAGGGTGAAAGTCGAGAAAGTGGTGAATCCCCCGAGGAGGCCCACAGACAACCCGAGCCGCACGGGCGTCGGGTCTCCGAAGCCCCACCGGCCGACCAGATAGCCGAGGAAAAAGCTGCCGACCACATTGACCAGAACCGTGCCCCAGGGGTAGGCGAACGCGTTGAGGCTTGCAGAAATCCAATACCTGGTGACCGACCCGACGGCTCCTCCGACGGCGACCCACACAACGGTCAGCATGAAGGCCGATTGGTCAGAGGATGATCCGGATCAAAGGGAAGTAGATCGCTGCCGCCAGAAACACACCGTCGAGGGAAGGCACGGCTCCTGGTACCAGCTCGGTGAGGCTGACCCGTCCGAGCCGGAGCATCGAGCTCAACCCCCGACCGGCGACGAGAGTCACCGCCACGCCCAGCCCGGCGAGGAGGTAACCCACCACATCGAGATCCCACAGTGCGGCCGCACCGATTGCAGCGAGCACAGCCGCGAGGGCCGTCACCGAGAACGGATCGAGGAGAGGTATGTGCTGCATGCGAATGGCCACCGCCCCGAGCACCAAGCCGGCCACCACTGCGACGAGGAAGACGTCCACAGCACGATCGCTCGGGCTGAAGGCGGTTCGAGAGAGGGTCACTGAGGCAGCGGCCAGCGCGGCGAGCAACGAGACGAGAAGCATCGGGCTGAACACGTCGACCTCCCGATACGGGGCGAAGGCGATTGCCCATCCCAATGCGACGACAACAGCAACTCCCAGCGCGATGCCGTACCCGGATGATCCAACGACGTGCCCGGCGATGACGCCGCCGACCGCCGAGACGACGACCGGCAACGGTGCGAGGACTCTGCCCCGGTTCTCGAACACCGAGCTGAGGTCGGCGGCCCAGATCCCTGCGATCAAGACGACGAATGCGCCCCATATGGCCTGACCCTGCAGGTTGGCTATGAAGGCAAGAGCGGCGAGAACGATGGGAAGGAAGGAGATGAAGTCGGCCGGAGCGATCGCCTGCGCAGGCTGTGAGCCTCCCGAAACCGGCGGTAGGAGGACAACTTCGTCGGCATCGGCCACCGGGGAATCCGAAGTGGCCGGGTCTCCGTTGAGCCAGACCCTCGCGCTCTCGGCCGCCTGACGAAACTCGTCGCCGAACTTTTGCACCGCAGTGTCGACCACGCCACCAACCGTCTCGGCGTCGATCTCGACCTGGTTCTCACCAGCGATCTCACGCAAATTGGCGAAGAGGCGGAGCTTGGCCATGGAGCAAGCGTAAATGACTTGGGCGGCGCACATGTGCGTCTGGCCGGGAATTGCTCCGCCCGCCGCCAGACAGGAGGCTGGCTCTGCCCGCAGAGATCATTACATTCAGGACATGGATCACCCGGTGCTCGTCCCGGTCGAAGTACCTCAGACCGGCGACGAGAGACACAAGAACTGGGCGAAGATCGTCGACAACGTCGACACCGACAAGTCTTCAGGTTGGGCGTTCGAAGGCGAGTTCATCGCCACCGGCGGGATACAGGATGTCCCGTCTGGCTCGGTCCTGCTCGTGTACGGCGAACGAGGATCCAGGGCCAATCCCCAAATCGAGGCCCGTGTCTACACGGTCAACCCCGACGGGACCCTCACATTTCAAGCCGATGCCAAAGGGAAGGCGTGGGCCCGGACGTTGCGGGACACTGTGGAGGAATGCCTGGGCCTCGAGCTACCGGCTCACGATCTCTCTCATCTACCCGATGACATGCTCGCCGACGAGCTCAGGAACAGAGGATGGACGGTGACACGATGAAAGCCATTGTTGTGAGCGAGCTCGGTGGGCCCGAGCAGCTGAAGCTGGAGGAGGTGCCGGACCCGACACCCGGCGAGGGCGAAGCCGTTGTCGAGATCTCGGCCGCCGGCCTCAATTTCATCGACACCTACCACCGCACGGGTCTGTACGAAGTTCCGCTCCCATTCACACCGGGGACCGAAGGCGCCGGAAAAGTGCTCGAGGTGGGATCGGGAGTGGAGCTCGTATCGCCAGGCGACCGGGTCGGCTGGGCCACCGGCCTCGGTAGTTATGCCGAGAAGGTCGTCGTGCCGGCAGACAAGCTGATCCCGATCCCCGACGATGTCTCCGACGACACCGCCATCGCCCTCTTCATCCAGGGCCTCACCGCCCACTATTTGGCGACCGACACATTCCCGCTCGACGATGATTCGACATGTCTCATCCATGCCGGCGCAGGCGGGGTTGGCCTTCTTCTCACACAGATCGCACGCATCAAAGGCGCCCGTGTGATCACGACGGTTGGCACGGTGGAGAAAGCCGAGATCAGCCGTTCCGCCGGTGCGTCCGAGGTGATCCTCTACCGCGATGTCGATTTCGCCACCGAGGTCGAGCGGCTGATCGGGCCCAATGCGGTCGACGTGGTCTATGACGGCGTCGGCGCCGCCACCTTCATGCAGGGCCTCGACGTCCTCCGGCCGAGGGGGATGATGGTGACGTTCGGGAATGCATCGGGCCCCGTGCCGGAGATCTCCCCACTGCTCCTGGCAAGGAAAGGGTCCGTCTTTCTGACCCGACCCACCCTCGCCCACTACGTCGCCACACGCGACGAGCTCATCGCCCGGGCCAACGATCTGTTCGGATGGGTTCGGGAGGGAAGTCTCGAGGTGGAGATCGGTCTCGAGTTCGACCTCGCCGAGGCGCGTCAGGCTCACGAAGCCCTCGAGGCGAGAAAGACAACGGGCAAGGTCCTCCTCCGACCGTAACTGCCTCTCCGCAGGAGACTTCTCCCCCCGGAGCCTTTGGCGAACGGGGGGAGTGGGCCTGCCCGAAGGGCAGGGTCGAGGGGGAGCACTGACTCTT
>QQVI01000193.1 GCA_003388545.1 Actinomycetota bacterium | reverse complement strand
CGGTGATCTCGAGTCGCATCTCGTCAGAGTTGACAAGAGAGGTGAGGCTTCCCACCTGGCTTCCCACAAGAACGATGACTCCTTCGCGAGATGCGGTTATCGGGACAATCGTCGCACTCACGGGCGTCACACTGGAGACCGAGCCCACAACGAAGCCGTTCGAATCGATCACCGGCTGGCCGACAACGATCCCGTGCGAGCTGCCCCGATCGATGATGAAACTCGCGTCAAAGGGATCGGGCCGGCCGATCACATTTGCCACGGTCCGACCCAGGTCGCTGTCGAGCTCGTCCAGCCCGTATAGATCTTCGAGCAGATCGAGACGGGCCAGTTGGTCTTCGACGGCTATCAGTTCGGCCTGGGACTCCTCGAGAGCGGCGCGGAGCGCGATGTTCTCCTCGCGAAGACCCGAGATGTCTCCGAGCCCCTCGATGGCGTCAGCTATCGGGTTCACCACGTAAGAGACTCCCCGCTGGAGTGGAGAGACTATGGCTTGTGTCCCGGTGCGCAAGATGTCGACCACTCCCCCGCCTTCGAGTCGCACGTGCAGGGTCATGAGGAGAATCCCCAGGACGACGAGGCTTATGAAAGTCGGTAGGGCGCGGTCGCTGCTGGGCTGTCGATCTCTGGTCAGCATGGGGCGGGCCGGGTCGGGGAGCTCATGGACGGGACGACGACACGAGCACGTTCTGCAGCGTGTCGAATTCCTCCAGGCACTTCCCCGAACCGATCACCACCGATTGCAACGGCTTGGCAGCGGTCACAATCGGCATGCCGGTCTCGTGAGCGAGACGGTGATCAAGCCCAACCAGCAGTGCTCCTCCCCCGGTGAGCACGATCCCCCGCTCCACGATATCGGCGGCCAGCTCCGGCGGGGTCTTGTCGAGCGTGTATTTCACGGCATCGACGATTGCCTGGGCAGGCTCTTCTATCGCTTCACGAATCTCAGGGCTCGAGAGAAGGATTGTCTTGGGTAGACCGGTGACGAGGTCCCTTCCTCTCACTTCAGCCGACGGCTCGTCGGCGTAAGGCCAAGCGGAGCCCACCGCCATCTTCAGCTGCTCGGCGGTTCGCTCTCCTATGAGGACGTTGTATTCCTTCTTGATCCAGTCGATGATCGCTGTATCGAGCTCGTCCCCACCAACGCGGATACTTCGGGATACGACGATGCCACCAAGGGAGATGACCGCGACTTCGGTGGTCCCACCTCCGATATCCACAACCATCGAACCAGCCGGCTCCCCGATCGGAAGTCCCGATCCGATCGCGGCCGCCATTGGCTCCTCGATGGTGTAGGCGCGTCTCGCGCCGGCGTGATAGGCAGCCTCCTCAACCGCTCGACGCTCGACGGGTGTGATGCCCGAGGGCACGCAAACCACTATCCGTGGCCGGGCCCACCTCCTGCGGTGCACCTTCTGTATGAAGTAGCGGAGCATCTTCTCGGTGATGTCGAAATCGGCGATGACCCCATCGCGGAGAGGCCGGATGGCCGTTATCGACGCCGGTGTGCGACCGATCATGCGCTTGGCTTCCATTCCGACGGCGAGAGCTTTGCCGTTCTGCGAGTTGATCGCGACAACCGAGGGCTCATTGAGCACAATCCCGGCGCCACGCACATAGACGAGCGTGTTGGCGGTGCCGAGATCGATGGCCATGTCCTGGCCAGCAAATGAGAGAAGGGTTTCAGCCATCTATGGAGAGCGCTCCTGGGCGGACACATAGAGTGTAGATACACCCTGGTGCTTCTGCCATGTGAGGCCTCAAGCAGGCACCCGCCAAGATTCCTCAGCCGAAGAAGATCTTGAGTTCACGTTCGGCACTCTCCGTGCTGTCGGAGCCATGGACGATGTTCTGCGTGACGGCCAGCCCGAGATCGCCGCGAATCGTCCCGGGTGCAGCCTGCTTTGGGTCGGTAGCACCCATGATGGTCCGGGCGACCGAAACCGCCGACTCGCCTGCCCATTCCATGGCAACGACAGGGCCCGACGTGATGAACTCCAGAAGCTCCGGGAAGAAGCCCTTCTCGACGTGCTCTGCGTAGTGGGTCCTGGCCAGATCCTCGTCGATATTCAGGTGTCTGATCTGGCGGAGCTCGAGACCCTTGCGCTCGAACCGGGAAATGACATCGCCTACCAGCCCTCGCTCGACACCGTCCGGCTTGACCATGATGAATGTGTTCTCTTCAGGCATATGGTTCGAAGGGTAACGCCTGTTGGAAGCTTGGATTCAGACGAGATGGTCCCTCGCCTCGCCGACAAGATACAGCGACCCTGCCACCAGCACGTGCCCATCAGGGCCCGCCTCGGCCCGGGCCATGTCTAGCGCGTAGTCGACTTCGTCGGCCACGAGGATGGGACTCTGTGAGAGGCCCGAAACCCGCTTCGCAAGCTCTGCGGGAGGGGTGGCGCGCTTCGACTTGGGCGCCGTGACAACGAAGCCGTCGGCGATCCGGCTCAGCGTTTCAATCATGGCATCGATGTTCTTGTCCCCCATTATCCCGAGAACGATCTGCCATTTGGCGTTCGCATACTCCTCTTCGAGGGCCGCAACGAGGGTGGTCACACCGTCAGCGTTGTGGGCTCCGTCGAGTAAGACCAATGGGCTGGTGTCCACAGGCTCCATTCGCCCCGGCAGTGTGAGCGTGAGCATCGCTTCACGCACCGCATCGACATCCAGGCGACGTCCGAGCAACGCCTCGACAGCAGCCACGGCTACAGCGAAGTTGTGGAGTTGATGACGCCCATGCACCGGCAGGAATATGTCGTGATATGTCGTCTCTGCGCCATCGACGGTCACCTGCCAACCACGGATGCCGCGCTCGGCACTTGAGATCCCGAAGTCCTTCTCGTACACCCGATGTTGTATCCCGAGCTCTCGCGCCTTCTGATGGGCAACCGCAAGGGCATCGTCCGGCAGGTCTCCCGTGACCAGTATCGACCCCGGGCCAACGATCCCCAGCTTCTCGCCGGCAATCGTGGCAATGTCCTCGCCGAGGAACTCCGTGTGCTCAACTCCGATCCCGGTGACCACGGAAACATCGGCATCCACGACGTTGGTGGCATCGAGGCGCCCGCCGAGCCCGACTTCCAGCACCGCAGAGTTCACGGCCTTCTCAGCGAAGAAGGCAAACGCCGCTGCCGTCGTCAGCTCGAAGTAGGTGTGGGGCTCCGATCCTCGCTCCTCGAGCAAGTCAGCAAAAACCGCCACATCGGTGACGGCCAGGGCGAAGTCTTCAGGGCTGGCGTGCCGCCCATTGATCGAGAACCTCTCTTCCACCCGCTGGAGGTGGGGAGATATGTATGTGCCCGTTGCGAGCCCGTGGCCCACGAGGAGCAAAGTAGCCATTCGCGAGGTCGAGGTCTTTCCGTTTGTTCCCGCGACATGGATGATCGGGTAACCGACATGCGGCGAGCCCATCGCCTCGAGCAATTGTTCCATCCGCTCGAGGCCAGGCTTGACCCCTTGCTCGATGTGGTCTCTCAGATAGTCGATGGATTCTTCGTAGTTCATGGAAAAGAGAAGGCCCTGGAGGTTACCCCCCAGGGCCATCCTCTCAGATAGCTGCTTGCTTAACCATCTTCTCGTCGGCGCGCCACCTGGAGAGCCGCGATACCGCCGGTCATCAGCACCAGTGATGCTGCGACCATGTATCCCGTCTCGTCCCCGGTGAACGGCAAGACTTCAGGGTCGACCGTTTCGGCCAGGACTTCGACAATGTCTGTCTGCTCATCGTCGCTGTTGTTCGACGGATCGTCGTCGTTCGTGCTCGATGACACCTGGACAACATTGATCACCGTCGGATCGGTTACCTCTCCCACGGCCTCTGTCTCGACGACCACGGTGATCGTCACGGAGTCGCCTGCCGAGAGGTCACCCAGGTCACATGTGACAACACCGGCCGCATGGCTGCAGGTGCCGGTACCCGTCGTTGCCGACACATACGTGACGGTGGCCGGAAGGGTGTCCACGGCGACGACGTCCTCAGCAGTGACCGGTCCGTTGTTTGTCACGGTGATCTCGTAGGTGATCTCGGCCGTGGTGTTGTCGGAGTCGACAATGACCGGGTCGACCAGATCGACCTTTGTCACAGCGACGTCGGTCGACGGCTCCTCCGGATCATCACAGTCCGCCACCGAGAAACTCCCGGAAGTCGGGCCCGCGAGATCGAATCCGTCTGATGGCACGGCTGACCACGTGTAGTCGCCCGGATCGAGATCGGCAGAACCGCTCGTGTTGAAGGTCGCAACGATGTTGTCCCCAGCGTCAGAGACAGTGACCGTCGCTGCCGCATCCGGGTCGATGTTCACCTGGACGAACCCAGGCACCTCACCCTCTGACGTGACGGTGCAGTCACCGCTGGTCACGATCACTGTGCCGTCGCAATTGGCGATCGTGAACTCGCCGGAGGTTTCCCCGGTCAGTTGGAAGCCTTCAGCCGCTTCGGCGTCCCAGTAGTAGGTGCCGGGTGACAAGGACTCCGAGCCACCTGATCCGGAGAATGTCGCGACCACGTTCTGCATTCCAGCGTCGGAATAGAGGGTGACCGTCGCACCCGAGTCCGGGGTGATTTCGACATTGACAGAACCGAGAGGAGCGCCTTCTTCGTCTACTGCGCACTCGTTGGCGGTAACACTCACCGAGACGTCCTCAGGGAGCTCTTCGCAATCGATCAACACGGTGATCCCGGCTGAGAAGGTGTGATCTTCACCCATGATCAATGTCACGGTGACCGTGCTGCCCAGCGTCAACACGCCGTCGGCTTCGATGGTCCCTCCCGGGACGCTCTCGACGTCTTCGAGAACTACGCTCGAGCTACCAGATGCAACGACGAGGTCGTTGCCCGGGTGCACCGAAGTCTGGTTGGTGGCGTCCGCCGAGACCGAACACTCCAGCCCTTCCAAGTCTCCGGTTTCCACAGTTGCCAGCAGGGTCTCCGACCCGACGGGAGCGTGAATTGTGGTGTCGATCGGGATCGACAAGTCGATCGACGCACCCGCAGGCGGCGCGAGGACCGCAATGAGTGAGACGAACATTGCAAGCGCGGCCGAAACCGCAAGAAACCTCTGAGGAAGCGCTCTTTCGCGCCTCACGGTCGAAGTCATCGTCTGATCCCATCCCTTTCCTTTTCGTGGGACGGGCCGGTCTCACCACTAGCTCCACCAGACCAAGGTGACCGATTTGAGGTCTGGTTTCGTCGCCTCCCTTTGTTTTTGCCCTCCAAAGCTGCAACCACACAGAGTGATCAGCCAGTCACATACTCACCCCGGGCATTCCGGGTGTCAATGCGGTTTCAGACGCACACACGTGAACTAGTCACAGACCCTACAGATCGGGCAGCGTGGCTGAAGGAGAAAGGCCTAGGGCCAGCGACCCATTTGGCCCGAGCTAGGCGGAACGCTCGGAGGGCTCCTCTACCGCAGGCTTGTTGGCGGGCACGAGCGTCGGATTGACCTTGTTGATCACAACCTCGCGGTCTATGAGCACCTGGTCGATATCAGAGCGGGACGGGAGGTCGTACATCGTGTTCAACAAGACTTCTTCCAGGATTGCCCGCAGGCCTCGGGCTCCTGTGCCCCTCTTGATCGCCTGCTCGGCCACCGCTTCGAGAGAATCCGGCGTGAACACGAGCTCTACGTCGTCCATCTCGAACATCCGTGCGTACTGCTTGGTAAGAGCGTTCTTCGGCTCGGTGAGGATCTGCACGAGCGCCTCGAGATCGAGGTCTTCGACTGTCGCCGTCACCGGGAGCCGCCCGATGAACTCAGGTATCAGGCCGTACTTCATGAGGTCCTCAGGCATCACCTGGGCGAGAATCTCCCCAGCCCGCTCTTGAGCCCGCGAGCGCACCTGGGCACCGAAACCGATGCCACTGTTTCCCAGTCGGCTGGCTATGACGTCTTCGAGACCACCGAAGGCACCTGCGCAGATGAAAAGCACATTTGTGGTGTCGAGTTGGATGAACTCCTGATGCGGATGCTTTCGACCACCCTGTGGTGGGACCGAGGCGACGGTTCCCTCCAGGATCTTCAGCAGCGCCTGCTGGACGCCTTCACCTGAGACGTCCCTCGTGATCGACGGGTTCTCGGCCTTGCGGGAGACCTTGTCGATCTCGTCGATGTAGATGATCCCCTGCTGGGCGCGGGCTACGTCGTAGTCGGCCGCTTGGAGGAGCTTGAGAAGGATGTTCTCGACGTCTTCTCCCACGTACCCGGCCTCGGTGAGACTCGTGGCGTCAGCGATGGCAAACGGCACGTTGAGCTGTCTGGCCAGAGTCTGCGCGAGCAGAGTCTTCCCGCTGCCGGTCGGGCCGATCAGAAGGATGTTCGACTTCTGGAGCTCGACATCTCGCTGCAGGTCACCCGAACGTATGCGCTTGTAGTGGTTGTAGACAGCGACCGAGAGCTTCTTCTTCGCCTCTTCCTGCCCCACCACATAGTCGTCGAGGTAAGACTTGATCTCAGAAGGCTTGGGTAGCTCGGTGAATGTGATCTCCTCAGTGGTGGAGAACTCTTCTGCGATTATCTCGTTGCAGAGCTCGATGCACTCGTCACAGACGTAGACACCTGGTCCTGCGATCAGCTTCTTGACTTGCTTTTGAGATTTGCCGCAGAAGCTGCACTTCAGCAGCTCGCCGCCATCACCGAGTCGTGGCATTACTTGGAGGCTACAGCAGCAAGCTCGCGACGTGTGAGTATTCCGTCGACTACTCCGTATTCCTTCGCCTCGTCGGCCAGCATCCAATAATCCCTGTCCGTGTCCTGGGTGATCTTCTCGAGGTCGCGACCCGTGTGATGGGCCAGGATCTCGTTGAGCTGCTCACGCATTTGGACGATCAGCTTGGCCTGGATCTCGATGTCACTCGCCTGGCCCTGCGCCCCACCATGAGGCTGGTGCAACATGATTCGCGCATGTGGAAGCGCATAGCGCTTGCCCTCGGCTCCTCCGGCGAGGATGACCGCAGCGGCCGAGGCCGCCATGCCCATGCAGACTGTGTTCACATCAGGCTTGATGTACTGCATCGTGTCGTAGATCGCGAAAAGCGAAGTGATGGAGCCACCCGGGGAGTTGATGTAGATGAAGACATCCTTGTCGGGGTCCTCGGACTCGAGATGGAGCAACTGCGCCATGATGAGGTTGGCGACCGTGTCATCGATCGGCGTTCCCAGGAAGATGATCCTGTCCTTCAGCAAACGGCTGTAGATGTCGAAGTAGCGCTCACCCCGACTCGTCTGCTCGAAAACCGTGGGTACTACGTAGTTCTGGGGTGTCATTCCTCTTCCTCCGCCTCTGCTTCAACGATCTCGCCTTCGACCGGTTCGGCCTCAACGATTTCGCCTTCGACGACTTGTTCCTGCTCGGACTCGATGGTCAGTTTCAGATCTACGGGCTCTCCATTCTCATCCACCGGTGTGGCGGACTGGAGGATCACGTCCATAGCCCTGTTCCGCAGAATATCACTGGCCAGTGCTAATTCCTGGCCGCTTTCCTGAAAGGCGCGGATGAACCCCGCCGGATCGTCGTAGCGCGCCGCGAGGTTGGAAAGGGTGTTCGACATGTCTTCTTCGGTCACTTCCAGGCCCTCAGCTTGGGCGACTGCTTCGAAGATCAGCTGATTCTGGATCGACAGGGTGGCCTGTTCCCTGAGGTCCTCCACGAAGGCGTTCCGGTCGACGCCGGATGCCTGGAAGTAGTCGTCGAGCGTCAACTCGTTCTCTTCGAGCCGGTGGACAAAGCGATGGAGGTGGTTGTCCATCTCGGCACGAACGAGCGCTTCCGGGAGCTCCACCTGCAATTGGTCTCGGAGGGTGCTCATCACCCTGTCCCCGAATTGGCGGGATACGGCTTGAAGCTTGGCGTCCGCCAGCCTTCCCTTGAGCTCCTCGGTCAACTCTGCGACGGTCTCGTACTCGGTGTTCTCCTCGACCCACTCATCGTCGAAGTCGGGGAGGATGCGCTCTTTGACCTCCTGGACAGTTATCTCGAATGTGACCTGCTCGCCTGCCCTTTCCCCGAAGCCGGCCGGCAGAGCTCCCTCGAAGGTCACTGTGTCACCGGCGCTCTTGCCGAGAAGATGCTCATCGATCCCCTCGATGAACATCTCGGAGCCCACCTCATAGAGGAGGTCCGAAGCCGTGGCCTCTTCGACCGACTCGCCATCCTTCGAAGCTGAGACGTCGACACTGACGAAGTCGCCTTCCCCGGCCGGCCGATCGACCTCTTCGACCGTGGCGAATTGCTCCAGCATCCGCTTCACCTGCTCGTCGAGCTCCCCGTCGGTCACCTCAGGACTCTCGATTTCGATCTTGCGGTCTTTGTACTTCGGAGTCTCGATCTCAGGCCAGAGCGTCACCCGCACGGAGACGTCTACTCCCCCATCGACGTCATCGATGTCCTCGAGGACCGGGCTCACCGCAGGGCGAATGTCTTCGTCGGTGAGAATCTTGTTCAGAGTCGGGTTGATCAGGTCCTCGATCGTCTCCTGCCGGAGGCGTGCTTTCCCCACTGCAGCCTCGACGACCGGGGTCGGCGCCTTTCCGGGCCGGAATCCCTTGAGTTTCAGCTCCTGGGAAAGGCGTCTCGCAGCCGACGACTTGCCGGCGTCGATCTCCTCTTCGGATATGTGAAGGTTGACCAGACGCTCGAACGGTCCGGATTCTGTGATGGTCGTGGGCATGGATCTTCCTGATTGATTGCAATTGCCTGGCGCGATTTCGCCAAGGGTCAGCACCGCCCGGCCGGCGGGCGGCGCCAAGTGGGGTGACCGACGGGATTTGAACCCGCGACGTCCTGGACCACAACCAGGTGCTCTACCGAACTGAGCTACGGCCACCATGTCTGAATGGGTCCCCGCTCCCCTTCGGGAAGCGGCGCCCCCGGGAGGACTCGAACCCCCAACCTGCGGATTAGAAGTCCGCTGCTCTATCCAGTTGAGCTACAGGGGCAAGGGCTGTGTATCCACCCCGAGAGGCGACCCACTCGAGCGGGTGAAGGGAATCGAACCCTCACCGCCAGCTTGGAAGGCTGGAGCTCTACCATTGAGCTACACCCGCGGAATCCTCGATTGTAAACCTTTGGTCGGGCTGGTCGGAATCCAATTGTGTCACTCCCACGCATCATGCTGGGCGAAGGATGACCAAGAAAGCCTGCCCAAAGTGCCAAAAAACCCTGCCCGTTTCTGAGTTCGACTTTCGCGATAAGGCCCGAACCAAGATCCAGAGCTACTGCAAGGGATGCGCGAACACGGCGTGGCGAGAGTGGTATTCACAGCCCAGGAACAAGCAGCATCATCTGGCGACTCTTGCAAAGAGGCGGGCGCGGCGAATCGAGCGGAACCGAGCAATCATCCGCCACCTCAAGGGCGCGCCCTGCACAGATTGTGGACTGACCTTTCCGCCGGAGGCGATGGATTTCGATCATCTCGAAAACAAGGATGAGCTGATCTCGAAACTGGTCTTCTCCGTCGGGACGAAGCGTCTCCTTGCTGAAATCTCCAAGTGCGAGGTCGTCTGCGCCAATTGCCACCGAGTACGCACACAACAGCGCATGATCAAGTCGA